>JBAQHC010000537.1:0-4351 GCA_049288095.1 Alphaproteobacteria bacterium
GGCGTTCAAAGCCGTGCCGTCGGCGCGGCATGAATTGCGGCCGCCCTGTGCGCGCGATGATGGAATGAAAGCGTTCATCGGCGGCGAGCAGATGAGCGACCCCTTCTTCGAGATGCCCAGGCGAAGAGATGCGATGTGGCTTGGCCATGGCGGAGTGTTGTCGTTAGCGACCCCGGATTCAATCCGGGGGAAGCAATCCATGGTTCGACAAGCTCACCATGAGGCGGAGCTGGTTTCCTCATCCTGAGCCTGTCGAAGGATGGATCGCCGCGGCGCGCGCCTCGCGATGACGTTGTCCCTAGAAAAGCGAAAGCCGCGCTCCCCCCAGGAAAGCGCGGCCTTCAACCGGTCTCCGAAGTTTTAGTGCTGGCCCTTGCCGAGCACGAATACTTCGGGGCCCCCCTCCTCTTCGTTGGTTGGGATCGGCATCGGCACATCGAGATCCGACATGACCGGTGCGAAACGCTGCTCGACACCATTCATGAGATCGAGGAACGCCGAATCCCACTTCAAGATTTCGTAGTTGAGCGATTCTTTGGATTTGCCCTCGTTGAGGCGCGTCCAATGCTTCGGGTCGCTGTGCTGCAGATCGTTCCTGACCTCGTTCAGGCGATCCTCGCTCACACGGTAGAACACGCAAGGCGCCGCGAGCACGCCGACAGTACCGCCAATGCCCTGGCCGAGCTGGCCGCCGGTAAGCTTGCGGTGGAAGCCATCGCCGTCGCGCGAATAACCGGAGAGCACGAGCGACACCATGTTCCGGCGGAGCTTCGCCTCGTTGACGATCTCCTGGCCGTGCGGGTTCTTGTTGCTCTTGAAGGTCAGCGCATAGACGATGTCGTCCTGCATGAAGATGTGGCCTTCATACTCCTCGTCCATCGCGACGATCGGGCCGCCTTCACCTTCGGCGGCCGAAATGCCGCGCTGCTTGGCGCTCGGCCCCCAGCGCTGGAACAAGCGAACCTTCACGTAGCCGAGCTTGGGATCGGTGGTGATCTCGGCGCAGCCCTTCATCAAATAATAGCGGCCTTGCTCCGACAGCACTTGGCCGACATCGAGTGAGAAGAACTCGTAGACGACCGAGTGTTTCTCTTTGCCGATCGCATCGAGCGGCTTGCCCGCCTGCACGGCGAAGGCGCGCGCGAACACTTCGGGACGATGCGCATACTCGAAAATCGGATGACCAATGAGGCGCTTTTCATGCTTTTCCATGTCGATCAAAAGACCGACGCGCTTCATGTATTCGAGCACCTTCTTACACTCGACTGCTGTCAAAGTGCTCTTTCCGCCGAACGGCCAGCCGCGGCCCGGATAGAACCGCTCCGCCTCGTCCTCATTGCGCCTCATCGCGAGCGCAACCAACTTGCGCTGGAGAAGCACGCGCCAATCAGCGCGCTGGCATAGCGAGGCGACGCGATAGGCGACATCCGCTTTCGCAACGACGTTCTTTGAACGCGACGACAAACCGTAGTGCTCACTGCGGCGAACATTGCAGAGCCCATCCCACACAGCCATGAAGTCTTCGAATTCGGGCGGGCCGAATTCTGTTTCCTTCACGGAGCGAACGAGCTTGCGATCTTCCTTGAGCCGCCCTCTATGCCCGGCAACCGGGAGAGACGCGATGACGCCGGCGAGTTTGACGAGACCGGCAATACCTACCAGGGATCCGAATGCCATGCTTCACCATCCCCCAACGCCCGCGCCAACGGAGCGGGCTCTGACACGACATGCCTTAAAACGCCGCCGAGAGCGGCGCGCGAACTTGGTTAACAGGTTAGGCACGAATTCCTGCACCCGGCAAGGAATGCGCGCATTTCTTGAGCTTTGGCGCGGCCCAATGTGGCGGGGGCGTCACAGGGAGCGAATGGCGTCTGCCCGCTTCGTAAGCGAATCGATTGCCTGGAGGTCGCGCACCAGGGCAGGCAGCTTTTGGAGAGGCACCATATTGGGCCCGTCGGACGGTGCGCGATCTGGGTCTGGGTGAGTCTCCATGAAAACCGCCGCGACGCCGACAGCTACAGCGGCGCGGGCCAAGGTCGGCACGAAGCGCCGCTCACCGCCCGTCGAGGCCCCTTGGCCGCCAGGCTGTTGAACCGAATGCGTAGCGTCGAAAACGACCGGCGCGCCCATCTCGGCCATGATCGGTAGCGAGCGCATATCGGTCACGAGCGTGTTGTAGCCGAAGGAGACGCCACGTTCCGTCACAAGAACATTGGGGTTACCACTGTCGGTGAGTTTGGCGATGACGTTCTTCATATCCCACGGCGCGAGGAACTGACCCTTCTTCACATTGACGACCTTGCCGGTCTTGGCCGCGGCAATCAGAAGGTCGGTCTGGCGGCAGAGGAATGCCGGGATCTGAAGCACATCAACGGCTTGGGCGGCGACCCCGCACTGCTCCTCGGTGTGCACGTCGGTGAGCACCGGAAGGCCGGTCGTTTCGCGGATCTCGGCGAAGATCGGCAGCGCCTCTTTCAGGCCGACGCCGCGCCCGCCCTTGAGGCTGGTGCGGTTCGCCTTGTCGAAACTGGTCTTGTAGATCAGGCCGATCTTGAGCTTGTCGGCCATCTCTTTGAGTGCGGCCGATACCTCAAGTCCATGGGCCCGGCTCTCGAGCTGGCATGGCCCGGCAATCAGCGTGAGCGGCCGGTCATTGCCAATCTCGTACTTGCCGACTCTGACGACTGCATTGGGGCCCATGACTCGCCTCACTCGCCTCTCCAAAAGCACAGCTTGGCATAATGCACCGGCACAAGCGGAGCCGGGGGATGAATCTTCACCGCGAATAACCTAAGTTAACGCTTGCGAGGGGGTTGCCCAGTTGGGCGCAATCCACATCGATTTCGAAGCGTATGCCACGAGGAGGAGGGGACCCGTGCACGCGAAACAGCGCTTAAGCGCGTTCAAGCTTGTTCGATTGGCCGCAGCGACGGCGCTTGCGGCCGTGCTTGGCTCTTGTGCCACCGAACCTCCGGGCTATGCTTGGGGGCCGATCCCAGGCTCTGGAGAGTGCGGCAATCTCCTGCCCTTCTTCGCGGCCGGCACTGGGCCTCGCGACATGATTTACGGCCAGCCGAGCGGCAATGCTCTGTTGTTCGTCGGCGGTATCGAGATTGACGCCAATGGCGCACCGAATGCCTACCACCCCAACGGCATTAGCGGGCTTGACGATTTGAGCAACGCCGGCAGCCCCGGCAATTGGTGGGGCTTGGCCACCGACAGCTGGGGCAAGCCCTTCGTCCAGAGCACCACCGACAAATATCCCGGTTTCTATATTTCCAAGACCGCCCTCACCGATCCCGAGATCGGCGATAGCGCCGAGACGCGCCGTTATGTCGATGCGAGCCATGTGCCCTATGTCGAGCTGCCAGGCGGCGAGCGGGCGCGCGAAGCCCTGCGTAAAGCCGGAATGCATCTTGGCGATCTCGTGATCGTTTATAATGTCCGTACACGGAAGACATCGGGCGCCATCTGGGCCGATGAAGGCGATCCGCATGATCTCGGCGGCGGTTCGATCAAGCTCGCCGAAAAGCTAGGGTATGCGGATACGAACCCGCGCACCGGCGGCACGGACGAGCCTGAGAACATTTATCTTCTGTTCCCGGGCACGAGCCTCGGCTTTCCGCGGCGCGTCGGCGAGATCGAGCGAAACGCCAATGATTTGCTTGCAATGTGGGGCGGCCAAACGCGCCTGGATAATTGCGCCCAGGCGCTCAACGCGCATTAAAGAAGACCAAACCACGAAGGACACGAAGAAACACTAAGAGCACGAAGAGAGATCTTCGCGTTCTTCGTGGATTCTTCGTGCCCTTTGTGTTTAGGGTTCGCCTTAAAGGAGGAATCTCATGCAGGACGTCAAAGGCAAGACCGCATTCATCACCGGCGGCGTCTCAGGCATCGGGCTCGGCATTGCCAAGGTCTTTGCGCGCAACGGCATCAAGACTGTGATGTCCTATCGCAACGAAGAGCATCGCAAGGCTGCCGCCCAATATTTCGACGAGCGGCGCCAGGAGGTCCGCTTCATAAGACTCGATGTCATGGACCGGGAAGCGTTTGCCGATGCGGCGGCCGAAACCGAGCGCGTGTTCGGCAAGGTGCACATTCTCGTCAACAATGCGGGCGTCTCAGTATTCGGCCCGACCGATGAAGCAACCTATGACGACTATGATTGGATCATGGGCGTTAATTTCGGCGGCGTCGTAAACGGGCTTGTCTCGTTCATTCCCTATCTCAAGAAGCACGGCGAGGAAGGCCACATCGTCAACGTTGCCTCGATGGCGGCGTTTTTGCCCGGGCCGCAAGCAGGCATTTACACGGCGTCGAAATATGCGATCCGTGGGCTGACGGAATC
>JBAQHC010000538.1:0-4949 GCA_049288095.1 Alphaproteobacteria bacterium
TTACCAGCACGATCCGGTGCAGACGACGAAAACGAGTGTGCACGGGGCGATCAATATGCTCGGCCTTGCCAAGCGTCTTCGCGCCAAAATATTTCAAGCCTCGACAAGTGAAGTGTACGGAGATCCACTTGTGCACCCCCAGAGCGAGGACTACTGGGGGCACGTGAACCCTATCGGTTCGCGATCCTGCTATGACGAAGGCAAGCGTTGCGCCGAGACGCTTTTCTTTGATTATAACCGGCAGCATAATCTGCGCATCAAAGTTGCGCGCATTTTCAATACATATGGCCCACGCATGCATCCTAATGACGGACGCGTGGTCTCCAACTTCATTGTGCAGGCGCTGCGAGGGGAGCCGATAACCATCTATGGGAACGGCAGCCAGACTCGCTCATTCTGCTACGTGGACGACATGGTGCAAGGGTTCATCCGGCTGATGGACTCCGAGGACGATCTGACTGGACCCATCAACCTGGGCAACCCGAGGGAGACAACCATACGGGAATTGGCCGAGATGGTGATCGCTGCGGTTGGCTCTCGGTCGACTATTATTCAGAAGCCGTTACCGGCCGATGATCCTGTGCAACGGCAACCCAACATCACGCTTGCTCAGCGCAAGCTTGGCTGGCAGCCCACCGTGCCCTTGGAAGATGGGCTGGCAAAAACGATCGCCTATTTCGATGAGTTGCTCTCCCGGTCGCGAGTGGAGAGTGGCTGATTGCGCGGTGGCGCGCACCACTGACGGACGAGCCCGCAGAAGAAGTTTGGGACGGCTCGGGACCTGTGAATCCGATCACAGGGTCGGCTTCAGCAAATAGACGCGAAGTCACGAATTTAGGGTCATGCGTGCTGCCGTCTCAGAACGCACTGGCGGGATGAAGCTGCGAACTCGTATGTGATTGAGATTATTGCCGATCCTGCCGCGTGGGCAGTAGACGACGTGCATGCATCCTCTGCGGCGGTTGGCGCCACCAGCTTTGAGCAAGCTTGAGGCCCTAAAGTCACTGATAGCCAGGCCTATGGCGCCGATGCCGCCCACGGCTTCATTAGGTCGCCTGTGTCGACACGCCCTGCCGGCGAAGGTCCTTAGAGACATGCTCCACCAATTCGGCGCCTATGCCGTCCCTGACACCGATAAGACCGCCACCAAGACGGCCACCGCCGATGTGCCCATTGTGGCTCTGCCGGTTGATCAGCTGTTCGCAGCGGCCGAGGCCTTCGACGCCACCGGAGATCGCTCGCGCACCGCTGCGCTCTATGGCACTTGGCTTCTAGGCAACCAACGACACGAACTTCTGCACGTTGTGCTCTTCAATTATGCCGTTGCCCTCGGTGCGACCGGGGAGACCGCGCTTGCCGCGGCAGCGCTGCGGCGCTGTCTCGAGCTAGCGCCTGACTTCAGCCCGGCTCACATCAATCTGGGGCGCATTCTGGAGGACGGTGGATCTGTCGATGCCGCCGTCCACCAATGGATGGCCTGTGTCGATCACCTCAAAGGTGTCAACGGCAGCGCGGTCAAATACAAAATTCTTGCGCTCCACCAATTGGCGCGGGTTCTGGAAGCGCATGACAAGGATGGGGCCGCTGAGGATGCGTTGCGGCAGGCGCTGGAGCTCGGGACCGATCAACCGGAAGCCATCCAGCATTTCATCGCGCTGCGCCAGCGCCAGTGCAAATGGCCGATAATCGGCGATTGCGGCGAGGTCGACAATCGCTCCCTCGCCGTCGGGATCTCTCCGCTGTCGCTGGCCAATCTGAGCGACGATCCGATGTTTCAGCTGGCGCGCGCCTACAGCTACAACAAGCGCAGCATCGCGCCGGGCCGCCGCTGCAGCACAACGGCGAGGGCGGCCTCTTTGAGGGGCAACGGCAGGCTGCGCGTCGGCTATGTCTCGTCCGATTTGCGCGATCACGCGGTCGGGTTCGCGATGACCGACGTGTTCGAGACCCACGACAAATCGCGGTTCGAGGTTTTCGCCTATTACTGCGGGATTGCGCGGACGGACGCGACACAGCAACGAATCAAAGTCGCGGCCGACGCGTGGCTCGACATTAACGGAATGTCTGACGAGGCGGTTGCGGAGCGCATCGTCGGCGACGGTATCGATATCCTCGTCGACCTTAACGGCTACACAAAGGACGCAAGGACACGCGTATTTGCGTTCCGGCCGGCGCCCATCGCAGTCAATTGGTTTGGATTTCCGGGCACGATGGGCAGCCCTTATCATCACTACATCATCGCCGATGACATCATCATTCCGCAGGACCACGAACGCTATTTCTCGGAGAAAGTTGTTCGGCTGCCATGTTATCAGCCCAACGATCGTAAGCGTACGGTGGCCGCCGGGCCAAGCCGACAACAGGAATGCCTACCGCCGGATGCGGTCGTCTATTGCTGTCTCAACGGCACCCAGAAGTTCACGCCTGACGTCTTCCGCGCATGGATGACAGTCCTAACGCGCGTGGAAAGCAGTGTCCTTTGGCTACTTGGGGCAGCCGAGGAGACCAATGCACGATTGCGGTCTGTAGCCGCCAGTCAGGGCGTTGCGCCGGAGCGGCTGATCTTTGCTCAGAAGAAACCCAATCCGGAGCATCTTGCGAGATTCGCACTCGCCGATCTGTTCCTGGATACCTTTCCCTACGGAGCGCACACAACTGCATCGGATGCGCTTTGGATGGGGGTGCCCGTGCTCACGATCCCCGGACAAAGCTTCGCCTCGCGGGTCTGCGCCAGCGTCCTCCATGCCGCCGGTTTACCGGAAATGGCGGTGCCCAACATCGAAAGTTACATCGACACCGCCGTGCGCTTGGGCCATGCACCTGATGAGCTCGCGGCTGTGAAATCGAAATTGGCGGCCGGCCGCGACAGCTGCGTGTTGTTCGATACGCCCCGCCTCGTGCGCGAGCTCGAGGGGCTTTATCAGCGCATGTGGTCTGAATTCGTTACCGGCGTGATTCCGCGGCCCGATCTCACCAATCTCGGCATCTACAACGACATTGGCGTCGATCTTGAGGTCCGTGGCGCCGCGCGCGCGCCGGGGGACGACATCGATCTTCTGTATGCCGATGCGCTGGCGTCGCTCGACTGGCAAAGACCTATCATGCTCGATCGCCGACTCTGGCAGGGAGCAGGACGTTGACAAGCCGAGGAGCCAAAGTAGCGGCCGTCGGGCTCGGGCCTGCTTCTGTGCGGCCATCTGCGTGCCGGCAGGGACGAAATCGGGCGCCTCAGCGATGAATTAGCAGTGAATTAATGACAGCGCCGGGTGGTACGTCAATGAAGGGGTTGGCAGGGAGGTCGCAGAATGACGGCAGGGCCCCAGGCTGAACTGCTCATCGAGCTTCTGCGTCCGGAGCGTCCGACTGCTGTCGTGGATATCGGTGCCAGCCCGCTCGACGGCGGCGATCCGCCCTATAAGGCCCTGCTTCAGCGACGGCTTTGCTCCCTTATCGGGTTCGAGCCGCAACCCGAGGCGCTCACCGCACTACAGATGCAAAAGAGCGATATCGAGACGTACCTGCCCTATGCGGTCGGCGATGGTGGCAAATCGCGATTAAATGTGTGCCGGGCCACGGGCATGACCAGCCTTCTCGCGCCAAACAACCGGGTCCTCAAATGCTTTCCGGGTTTTGAGAACTTCGGCGAGGTCCTATCGGTGGTCGAAGTGGAGACTCGCACCCTGGACAGCATCGACGAGATCGCCGCGATTGACCTCCTAAAAATCGACGTGCAGGGCGCAGAGCTGCAGATTTTCCGCAATGGCAGCCGCAAGCTTTCACATGCAGTCGCCATCCAGACAGAAGTATCATTCGTTCCGCTGTACGTGGGCCAGCCGCTCTTTGGCGATATCGACCTTGCGCTGCGCGCCCTTGGTTACGTTCCTCACATGTTCACGGCGCTGAACCGCAGGATGATTCTCCCTATTCATGTGGAGGGTGACATGTTCAGCGCGATCAATCAGTTGCTGGAGGCTGACGTGGTCTATGTGCGCGATTTCACGCGACCGGAGAACATGACAAGCGAGCAGCTTAGGCATCTCGCAATCATCGCTCACTATTGCTACGGGTCGTTCGACTTGACAGCGAGATGTATCGACCAGCTTCAGGCCCGCAACGAGGTGCATTCAGGTGCGATGAGGGCATATTTGGATGACCTCAAGACGCTGTTCGGCTGAATTGGCCCACGACGCAGCTTAACAGTCGCGTAACTTCTGTCGGCTACCGTCAAGCTACGACTTCGCCAGATCTCGAACATTCATCTGTCGGATTCGGTCGGTCAATGAGCGACTGATGTTACAGCCTTGGTGCGTGACCGCAATGATTGCGTCGCGCCGCCGGCCCCAAGGGTAATTCCTGTGACATCAATTATCTCGTCGCTTTCCACTGTCCAAATCGCGGGTCTGTCGACTACGAGCATGGCGCTGCTCTCGACGACGGACGTTCAGGCGTTGGCCACGACGCAAGTGGCTGCTCTCAACGCTACCCAGATCAGTGCCCTCCAGGCGGCGACGCTGCAGAGCCTCCAGGGAACTCAGATTGCTGCCATTTCTAAGCCTGCAGTATCGGGTCTGACGCTTGCGGCCATCGTGGCGTTGACCTCGACGCAGGTTGGAACTTTCACCACAAGCCAGGTTGGCGCGCTGACGGCCAACGAGATCAACTCGATGTCGTCAAGCCAGCTTCAGACGTGGGTTGGTGCCCAGTTTGGTGTGCTGAGCGCGGCCCAGCTTGGCGGTCTCACCACAACGGCCATCGACAGATTTTCGACCTCCGAGCTCGGGGCACTGAATTCGACGCAAGCAAAGGGCCTGACGGCGACGCAGCTCGGGGCCTTGTCTATCGCCAACCTCGATGTGCTCGATCTCAACAAGCTGAGCACGGCGCAGGTGGCGTCGCTGAGCACCACGGCGCTCGGCAACCTGACGACGACGCAGCTCACCGCCCTGAAC
>JBAQHC010000539.1:0-20678 GCA_049288095.1 Alphaproteobacteria bacterium
CACCCGGATCGCTAAGGCGCTTGTGCGCCAAGCGATCCGACCTCTCCCATCAAGGGAGAGGTGATTAGTTGGAGGGCAATTGATCGCCGGAAACCCAGAAGCCGTGAATTTGTCCCGGCACGCGATACGGCATCTTCACCGTCGCAACCGGACCAGCCTCCATATTCTGCGTATCGACAATCACGAGATCGGACCTCCCGCCTTCCTTGTGACGCGTCGCAATGCCGACGAGATACCCATCGCCCTCGCCGGCCTTCGCATTGCGCGGCGCGAAGCACATCTCGTTGAGCGTCGATCCATCGCCAGCAAAGAAAGACGACACCTTGCCCGTCTGGTGATCGATCTTCATCCAGCGCACACCGCCGTAAAGAAATCCGTAGCGGTATTTGACCGTGTGATAGCGATCATCCTGGCGCGACAAGCCGCCCGGCGCTTCGGGATACATCATGTCGAAGCTGAAGCTGTTGGGTGCCTTAGTCGAGAGATCAACGCTCATCCGGTAGACATTGCCCTGAAACGCCGTCTTCGGATCGTTGAATTCGTGGATGTTCGGGAAGAACGGGAATTGATTGCGCGGCGCGCCATCGACGTCGATGTAAAGCCGATGGCCGTCCGACCAGCAGCCCATCGTGTGCGTCGCCATGAAGGCCGGGCCCTTGATCCAATGGATATCGCTGCCGTCGCCGCCCCGGCGCATCACGCCGAGATAGGACGGCAAGGTCGAATCCCAGAACCAGTGCGGGCCGCCTTTCTTTAAGAGTTCCTCATTCGCGGCGAGCGGCGTGATCCACAACGCCACATGTTTATCGGTGATCGCGTAATCGTGGATCATCGCGCAATAAGGCGCTTTCACCCAGGCCGACCAATTCACCTTGCCATCGTTGCCGACCGAGAACACTTCAATGTCGGTGGAATAAAGCCCTTTGGCCTCGTAGCCGAACGCCAAAAGCTCGCCGGTTTCGGAATCGGTCTTGGGGTGCGCGGTGAAGGTCAAGCTCTCCATCGTGCCGCCGAATGTGTAGTAATCATCGGTGGTTTCGAGCGTTAAGGGATTCATCGCAACCGGCGGGGAATCCTCCTTGAGCGCAAACAGCTTGCCGTGGTGGAACCACATTTGGGTGTTTGCCGTTCCGCCCGAAACGCTCTTGACCGAGGGATCGTTCGTATACGGATTACGATAAATGCCGAAGAGCGAGCGGCGAGCGGCGTGCTGCGCCTTCCAGCGCTGCGTCCTCACCCAGCGGCTCTTGAAATCGACATGGCCATTCTTGATGCGGAACATCGAGGTGTGGCCTTCGCCGTCGAAAGGAATATCGAACTGCCACTTGGCGTCCTTGGGATATTGTGGGTCAGGCCCCACGCGATAGAACGCACCATCAAGATCGGCCGGAATCTTTCCCTCGACTTCGCAATCGAAGAGATCGCCTTCGAGCCGGTGCGTGCCGCCACCGGCTGCTCCGCCGGCGCCAAAGGGCGTCGGCCCCGGCCCGGCCGGAGCCGGAGGAAATTGGATCTGCGGCGATGCGCTTGCCGGATTGCTTGTCATGATTTCCTCCCGATCTGCCCGAAGTTATCTCAGCGCCTGTTTCCCAGAAAATTGAGCTATGTCAAACCGCGCCTGCGCTATCTTGGCCGCGCCATAGCCTTGCAGGCCTTGACAGCCGGCCTTTCATCCATCTTGCGCAGCCATTCATAGGCGCGCGGGGTCTTCGCCTCGGTGAGCGCATCGGGCACAGAACGCTCGACATGCTGCGCAAAGGAATAGTTCTTGATGTCGGCGAGCGAATAAGTGCCGGCGAGCCAGGCGCCTGTTGCCGCAAGGCGCTTCTCCATCTTTTCAACCACGAGGCGAACCTTGCGCCGCGAGTCTTCGAGCTCGGCCTCCGTATAGCCTTTGCCTGTTACGTGTTCCCACTTCCGGCGCACTTCATCATTGGCAATCCCGGAGAGCACTTTTTGCTTCTGCGTATCTTCCCATTTAGAGGCGAAAGCTGTTGCGAAGTTTGCGCCCAGCATCGTGATCGCCGGATAGAAATACTCGTCGCAATATTTCGTCCATTGGCGCATGAGCGCGCGGCCCTTGGGCGTTGCCGGCTTGAGCGGAACCTCGGGGAACACTTCGTCGAGATACTCGTTGATGACCGTCGATTCCGTGATCGGGTCGCCGTCATGCAACAGGACCGGCACCATCCCCTCAGGATTGAGCTTTAAGAACGCCGGATCGTGATGCTCGAACTTGCTGCTGTTGAGCCACCGGTCCTCAAATTCAAGCGCCTTTTCCTTAAGACACAGCAAGGGCGTCAACGAGTTGGAGACCGGACCGAAATGATAAAGCGCGAGCATGAAAACCCCTGCCGACTGGGCTCTTTCTGACAAAACATCAATAAATAGCTTGCACGCTCCGCGCAATCGCGACCGGGCCTGTGATCGCCGGCACAGGCCCATCGATATAGGCTTCGCTGCACGGCAATGCTGCAGCGCCGTCCTTGATTGAGCCGCGCCCGCGCCTCACCTAAACTCTATGGCAAGAGGCGCGCTGTTTCGCGTGTGATCAAGATGGCAGCACAAACGCAGCCGGATGTGATCGAGCAAGGCGATGTGACAGCCTTACTGCGATACACGGTCGATACCGGGATCAAGCCGGTCAACGAAACCTACGGCCCGGCCGGCCTCATGCGCCGGCAAGTCGGCACGATGGAAGACAGGGCAGTTGTGATCCACAATGGCCGGCCTTACGCACGCGAGCTCAAGCTCGATGCGCGAGGCTTCGAGTTCGTGCATGCGCCGACGAAAATGCGCAATTACTTCGACGAAGCGGAACTCAAATCCGTTGGCTATGCCGAGACGGAAGCGCTGATCAAAAAGGCCTCGGGCGCTAAGCGCGTGCACATATTCGATCATACGCTGCGTTCAGGCGACGAAGCCGAGCGCATGGAACGCAAGATCCGCGAGCCGGTGCGTGCCGTTCACAATGACTACACCGAATGGTCGGGCCCTCAGCGCATCAGAGATATTTTTCCCGATAAGGCAGACGAAATTTTGAAACATCGCTTCGCGATCATTCAGGTGTGGCGGCCGATCAATAAGCCAGTTGAAGCTGATCCGTTTGCGCTTGCCGACGCGCGCTCGCTCGATGAGAAGGACTTTATCGCCGCCGAGCGCCGCCACCCGGACCGCGTCGGCGAAATCTATCAGTTCAAATTCAACAAGAGCCACCGCTGGTATTATTTCCCGCGCATGACGCGCAACGAAGCGATCGTCTTTAAAGTGTACGACTCGGCGAAAGACGGCCGCGCGCGCTGGACAGGACACACGAGCTTTGAAGATCCAACTACGCCGCCTGGCGCAGCCCCGCGCGAAAGCATCGAGCTCCGCGCTTTCGCCTTCTTCGACTAATCGCGGAATGACAGCGCGGTTGCCGGCGCGCCAACTTCAAACGGCGTCGGGTCGGACCAGAACCGCGCTCCAAAGCGTGACCAATCGACCTTGTAGGGCCAGCTCCACTGAAAGCGCATCTCGGACATTTCGCGCGCGAACGGCACGACGAGCCCGAGCGCCGGCAGGATGGCTAAAGGCAACGCCGAAATTTTGAGCCTGACGCCCAGTGCTTGTGCGCCAAGCGCAAGAATTTCCCGCGGCGTCTTGGTTGACGCGCAGGGCACGTGCCACGCGCGTCCGAACGCGTCATCCTCGGCGTCGAGCAAACTGAGGGCCGCGCGCGCAATATCGGGAACATAGGCGAAGTCATGCGGCGTGTCGGGCGGGGCGATAAGCCTTGCGCTACGCCCTTTGGCAAGCGCCGCGAACCCGACATCGCCAAGGTGCGAAAGCCGAACGCCGGGCCCATAGAAATCAGGGGCGCGCAGCGCGGCGAATTTGATCCCGCGCGTTCGGGCAGCTTCCAGCCAGATCCGCGTAATGTCCGCCCGCACTTTGGGCTTAACGCCGTAGGAGGTGAGCGGCATGTCCTCGCGGAGCGGCGCTGCTTGCGGTCCGTACATATAGAGATTGTCGACGAACACGACCCGCGCCTTCGTTTCTGCCGCAGCGTCGACGATGTTGCGCATGGCGCGCGGCCAAACATCTCGCCACACCGCGCCGCGATAGGCGAACCCAATCGCCACAACGACCTGCGCGCCCTTACGAAAGATGGCGCCGACCGAGCCTGCATCGAGAATATTGCAGCGCTCGAACGGCACGCCGTTCGGCAAGCTGGCCGGAGCGTTTCGTTGTGCGACGAGCACCGGGCGCCCTTCGGCCGTCAAGCGTTCGACGGTCGCGCGCCCCACCGCGCCATAGCCAATCACCACGGTTTGCGTCGTCATCGAGCTCCCCATGCTTTCGCGACATTGGCAGGCCTTGGGCATCAGGCGTCCATGTCGCTCAATGTCAATCCTTCTAATAGATTCGCTCAAGTCGCAGGCAATGATGTGTTCGATTTTGGCGATCTTGTTCTCGACCTTCGCGCGCGAAGACCACTCACACGATCGGCGGGGCTGGATCGCGCCACTCTAGTCGCTGTGGAAGAGGCACCGGCTCCGCGTCGGGCGAGTTCGGCGCAAAAGATGGACGCCTACCCCTCAATCGCATTTCACCAAGTATCGACAGTGAAGAGGGTAGTTTCTAAAAGGACTAACTAAAAGTTGCGCTTCCATCTGGTACACCTCTAAGCGACAGGCGCGAGACAAGAATGAAGCGAACACAATCCAACCGGCTCGAGACGCTAAGAAAACGCGTCACGAGGACGATCGTAGACTACGAGCCGCCGCCGACCGAACGTACTTTTCTTGCATTGGGGCGCACGGAGCCTTTTCTACCCTGGGGAGGCGACGCACCGACACCCTTGCCTCTAAAGAGGAAGCCCGCGCCCGGCGATGCGCTGCCCAAGGCCGATTATCTCATCATCACCTGGACAGTTGCCGAGGGCTTTGCGCTCGGCGATGTGCTGACGCCCGGCTATCGCGACGTGCGCGGCAAAAGCAAGCCGCCGCAGGGCGTCACGCCTTGGTACATCTATCGGCGCAATTGGGATTCTTATCTTTCGAAGATGAGGCACGGCGCGCCAGCGCGCACAGCCGGCCGTCTTGGCAGCTATTTTCTCACCAAGATCGGCAAGGCCAAGGTTCTCTGCTTCAAATCGGAGTTGCATTTCAATCGTGACTGGATCAGTGGAAGCAAGCGCACCATCCCGGTTGGCGATCTCATGTATCAGATCATCTCCGAAGTGCAGCCGAAGCTCGTGATCACCACGGGCACCGCAGGCGGCACAACAGCGCAAACCGAGCTCGGCGATGTAATGGTGACGCGAGCGGCGAAGTTCCGCCTCAGCCGGGTCTTCGAAACGGCGCCGTTCGAAAACAGGCTGCTGAAATGCACGGCGATGAAGCCGATCCCGCCCTCAACTTTCGATAAGGCGCGCGGCCTCTTGCTTGCACATCACGACAAGCTCGATCCCGCCCTCGCCAAACGCTCCGCAAAAATTTGGGTTGAAGGCGCCAAAGGCAATTTTAGCGCCTTCGATCCGATCTTGACGACCGACCGCTTCGAATACGGAACGACCCGGCAAGGCGCCAACAAGAACTATCTCGGCAATGCCGGCTGCGGCGTCGAGATGGGCGACGCGGTGCTCGGCCTTGTGATTGACCAGATCGCCAACCCGCAAAAGACGCCAAGCTGGGACCTGACGGCTGAGGCCGCGAAACTGCGCAAGGCGCCACTTTGGCTGGTGATCCGCAACGCATCGGATCCTTTGATTGATGCGAATCTTTCGAAGAAGGATCAGATCAACGAAGCCGCGAATATCTACAAGAAATACGGCTACTGGACGACGGTCAACAGCGCGATTGCCTGTTGGGCGGTCATCTCAACGCATCACTTGAAAGTCGAAAGTCTGCGTCGGAACTGAGTTCGCAAGATAACGCTTGATGGAGCCGAAAATGGCAAAGCAAACCCACGCCTCGATTCCGAGCAAGCTGCGCATTGCAAAGCAGGCCGCGCTCAAATCTTTCTTCGTATCGCGTCAGCCCGAAGCGCTGATGGCGCTCGCTGCCCGCACAGAGCCCCGACACAATGTCGTCGGCGTCGGTATCGGCTACAAGATGGTCGAGGGGAAAGTCACTTCGCGGCGCTGTGTGCGCTTCTATGTCGAGAAGAAGCTGCCCAAGGAGGCGATCCCGCGCGCATTCTTGTTGCCGAAAAAGATCCGTGGTGTCGGTACCGATGTTGTCGAGACCGGCCGCTTCCGTGCCTTCGCAGGCTTGAAGGAGCGCCAATTCATGCGCCCGGCGCATCCTGGGTGCTCGGTCGGCTTTGCCTTCACCGGCGCCAAAGCCGGCTATGTCATGGCCGGCACTTTCGGTGCCGTGGTCGAGTCGGCCGGCAAGCGTTTCATCCTAAGCAACAACCATGTGCTCGCGAACGAAAACGCGCTCAAGGCCGGAGCGCCGATCTTTCAGCCAGGCCTCCTGGACTCGGGAACCAAGAACCAGATCGCCAAGCTCTCAAAATTCGTGAAGCTTAAAGCGAAGGGGTTCAACACGGTCGATTGCGCGATTGCCGAGGTGCTCAAGCCGAACCTTATCGATCCGGCTGTCCTGCCGAAGGTCGGCGCCTTGAAGTCCGGTGCACCCGTGACGGCGGCTGAGGGAATGGCGGTCGAGAAGGATGGCCGCACGACCGGCTACACACAGGGCAAGATCACGGACGTGAACGCGACCGTGAAGATCGACTACGATCTCGGGACTTTGACCTTCGAAGACCAAATTGTGATTATCGGCAATAATGGCGGCGCATTCTCCGATGCTGGAGATTCTGGCTCGCTGATCGTTGATTGCAAGACAAAGCAGCCAGTTGGGCTATTGTTCGCGGGATCAAAGAGCGACACGATTGCCAATCACATTGGTGATGTTCTGAGCGAGCTGAAGGTGAGCATCGTTGCCAAGACCTCCAACCAGCGAGCAACAAGAGCTCCACGACGCAAAAGACCGCGTGTTCGCAAAGCTCGCGCATCTCGAGAGCGTTAGCGGAGTCGGCATAAGAGGCGCGGCGCTCGTAATCTATTTGACGCGCGAGCTCGAGGCTAAAGAGGCAAGCGACATAAAGAATATTGTCTCAACAGAGGCGCCAAATCAGAGCGTTGAGTTCTCCGTTTCCGGCCGCTTTAAGAAGCTTTGAGAAAGCCGGCGCCCACTGACACGGGACAGTGCCTCAGTACCGCTTGGCCGCATCGGCGATGGCGGCAACGAACGGCTTCAAGTGAAAATTTGAAGGCTGCACTGCCACCTTCGCTCCGGCCGCTTCGACCGCAGCAGAAACGACAGGGCCTATCGCAGCAATGCGCGTCTTCGCGAGGGCGGCTCTAAGCTTGTCTTCAATTCCGTGCTCGCGCGCGACCTCAAAAAGACGTTGAACCTGCGGCGAGCTTGTGAACGCGATGAAGTCGATTTCACCCGCTGCCATTTGTTCGATCGCCGCAACGACGCGCGCATCCTCGGATTGAGATGCGTAGCGGTAAGGCGTTATGGGCGCGACAAGCGCACCAGCGGCATGGAGGAAATCGATAAGCGTGGTTTGCGCGGCCGGATAAAGCTGCACACCAACGCGTCGCCCGCTCAGCGCTTCGCCGCGCAAGCTGTCCATGATGCCCTGCGTCGTCGGGGCCGATGCGATAATGCCCGGCGTCAGTCCGATTTCGCGGAGCACGCGCGTCGGCTTCGGACCGCGAACGATCGTGCGCAAGCGAGAGATCGCAGCGATCACGTCTTGACGCTGGCCAATCAGCTCCGCTTGCGCGAGAAGGCGGCGCAGCCCTTCTCCGGTCAAGAGAATGAGATCGTCGAACTCGCCGGCCATAAGCCGGGCGAGCCAGGTCCTCACCGGCGCCGCGTCCTCGACATCATAGATCGTAACCAGAGGACAACGGATCGCCGCTGCGCCTTGCGCCTCCAGCATCCCGGCGAAGAGATCGAGTTCCCGGCTCTCGGGAACCAGCACCTTCAATGCCTCCAACTTGCCGCTCATCTCAAATCACCGGCTTCGGGCCGATCTCAGGCCCACCGGCCCCAGTTAGCCTCACCTGCATGCTGCGGCGCAATAATGCATTGCAACATTCAGAAAGTCGCTCAAAATGGGGTGATGGACGCGGGCGGCCTGAAGATTCTGATCATCGACGACAATCGCATTAGGGCCTCGATCCTCTCGGAGGGGCTGCAAGAGGCGGGATATTCGCGAGTCACAACATTAGAGACCTGCGCCGCGAGCCTCGCGGAGGTCGTCGCCGTTGAGCCCGACGTCATCTTCATCGACCTCGAAAGCCCCAACCGCGACCGGCTCGAAAGCATGCTTCAGATGTCGCGCACGCTCGAGCGGCCGATTGCGGTCTTTGCCGACAAATCCGACACGGCCACCATCGAAGCGGCATTCGACTCCGGCGTCTCCGCTTACATCGTTGACGGCCTCAAGAAAGAGCGCGTCAAACCCATCCTCGATATCACGATCAGCCGCTTCAACGCCTTCAACCGCCTGAAGCGCGAGCTTGCGGAAGCAAAAAGTGAGCTTGCCGAACGCAAGGTGATCGACCGCGCCAAGGGCCTTCTTATGAAGCGCAAGGGAATTGGCGAGCCTGAGGCCTATGCGTTGCTGCGCCGCTCGGCGATGAACAACAACCGCAAAATTATCGAAGTCGCGCAAAGCCTGCTCGTGGCGGCCGATCTCCTGGAGGATCAGTCATGAGCGGGAAGAGAGATCTTATTCCCGTTCGCGCCGGCTTCATTCCGCTGCTTGATGCCGCGACGCTGATCATCGCGCGCGAAAAGAGCTTTGCGGAGGAACAAGGGATCGCGCTTGAGCTCATTCGCGAGACTTCCTGGGCCAATATTCGTGACCGTGTCGCGATCGGCCATTTCGATGTCGCGCACATGCTCGCACCTTTGCCGATTGCGGTTTCTCTAGGACTGGCGCCTCTGACGGTTGCGATGATCGCACCGATGTCGCTGGGCCTTGGCGGCAACGCGATCACGGTTTCGTCCGAGATCTGGAGCGAGATGAAGCTATCGGGCGCTCCCTCCAACGGCGATCCAAGCGCTGCGGGCGCTGCATTATGCGCCGTGATGAAAACCCGCGCGCGCGCAGGCCGGCGCGCACTGAAGTTCGGTATCGTTCATCCGTTCTCGTCGCACAATTATGAGCTGCGCTATTGGTTGAGCGCGACGGCAAGCGGACAAGAGGCCGAGTTCGTCGTCCTGCCGCCGCCGCTAATGGCTGATGCGCTTGCCTCGGGCGGGATCGACGGCTATTGCGTCGGGGAACCTTGGAACACTGCAGCCGTGAGCGCGGGCTCCGGGCGCATTGTCACGACCAAGACGGCGATTTGGAAGTCGAGCCCTGAGAAGGTACTCGGCCTGCGTGAGGAATGGGCCGAACAAAATCCTGATCGTTTGAGCGCGCTCATCCGCGCGCTGCATGCCGCAGCACTGTGGTGCGACGAGCCGCGTAACCATGCCGAGCTTGCGCATATCCTCTCGGCACGGGCCTATCTTGATCAGCCTACGGAGCTTTTATTGCCGGGTCTTTCAGGCAGGTTGAAAATCGGCGATGAGCTCATGCCTGTCGCCGACTTCCTGCGGTTTGAGAAGGGTGGCGCGAATTATCCGCGCGTCGAGCACGCTTTGTGGTTCCTCTCGCAGATGGCGCGCTGGGGACAGACCAAGCTGACCGAGGAGGCGATCGCCAAGACGCGAGCAACCTACCGGGCCGACCTTTATCTTTCAGCTCTCGGCCCCACAGCGGCGGCTGGAGCCAAGGCGCAAAGTGCCTTTTTTGACGGCAAACGCTTCGATCCTGATCAGCTCCAAGACTATGTGGCCTCGTTTTCCCGCCTGCCGCCGGTATTTGAGCGGGGATAGTTGCCGAAAGAAAAGGCAATCGCCGATCAGTGGCTATTATTCGCCCAATCACGCCTATCAATTAGTCAGACCGGCCCTCTCTTTCGCTCGCGAGACCCGGTGCAATTCTCATAAGCTATTGATTTTTCAGCGTATTCACCCTAGAGAGCGACTTGGCACAATTAATGCTCCTGATATTCCCGAGGAGATTGGCCTCGTTCATCTGCAAAGCCCAACGGCGGGCGCGCATTGATGCGGCGAAGCAGTGCCTAGGCGCTCCGAGCGAGCGCAGAGGCAGACGATAGCTCCCTCAATCCTGAGCCAATGACGGCCATTTGGACGACGGCGTCCGGTGCAATCGAGGAACTCCCTCGGCTGCGTTGACGCCGTTTGGTTTTGGTCGGCCGCGCCATATGCGCGGTGGGCGAAGGAGAAGGGGATGAAGACTGGACGCTTTGGAGTTTGCGGAGCTGCGCTGATGGCTGCGTTGGGATTGGCAATGACGGGCGGCGCGGCGCGGGCGGATGAGGCGCTCGCTGATGCCATTCTGAAAGGCAAGCCGATCATCGATCTGCGCCTGCGTTATGAGACGGTCGATGACGAGAATTGCACCGCCTGTGCGGGAAACACGGCGGACGCGGTGACGTTACGCGCGCGTCTCGGCTACGAGACCGGCGCGTGGAATGGGCTCTCGGCGGCATTCGACTTCGACAAGATCTGGGCGCTCGATGAAGATTACAACAGCACGCGCAACGGCAAGGGCACGCGCCCGGTCGTTGCCGATCCGGATCTTATTGCGCTCAACCGGCTTCAGATTTCTTACGCGAGCGATTTTGGCACCAAGTTCACGCTCGGCCGCCAGCGCCTAACGCTCGGCAATCAGCGCTTTATTGGCAATGTCGGCTGGCGCCAGCACGAGCAAACCTTCGATGCGATTTCGCTCGTCAATACATCGATCAAAAATCTCACACTCACATACGCGTATATCGATCAGGTCAACCGCGTGTTCGGGCCGGATCATCCGGCTCCGGCAACCGGCCAGCCAAGCCGCTTCGATAGCGATAGCCACGTTATCGACGCCGTCTACACCGCAATCCCGGATTTGCGCGTTGAAGCCTATGCTTATCTTTTGGATCTCGATCAGAACGCGCCACCGCCCGACCCCGCGCTCAGGCTCTCGACGGCCACGTTGGGCGCGCGCGGCGAGCTCAAGCATAAGCTCACAAACGAACTCGGCGTTCAGCTCAATGGCGAATATGCGCATCAGACCGATTATGCGCGCAATCCACTGTCTCTCGATCTCGATTACGGATTGATCGAAGGCGCTCTTCATTACAATGCGCTCACTGTGCTCGGCGGTTACGAAATCCTCACCGGCAATGGGGTGGTCGGCTTTTCAACGCCGCTCGCAACGCTTCATACATTCAATGGCTGGGCCGACATCTTCCTCACAACGCCCGCAAATGGGCTCGAAGACGCCTACGCCAAGCTGGCCTATATTTGGAGCGATATCGCGGCCGTTAAAGCGATTACGCTCACAGCATTCTTTCACGATTTCTCCGCCGAACGCACGAGCACGCATTACGGCTCCGAGATCGATGCATCGCTCGATGTAGCCATTGATGCGCGAACCTCAGCGCTCATCAAATTCGCAAGCTTCGATGGCGACGGGCCCTTCCGCGACAAGAACATCGTCTGGCTCCAAGCGGGGTGGAAGCTATGACCCCGCGCAAACTTGCAACGCACCCAGACCGCCCGCCCGCGCGCATCGGAGAGCTGACAATGAAATTCCTGCCGGCCGCCCTCACGCATGCGCTCGCGCTACTCGCCGCACTTCTCATCGCGCCCGCCGCCTTTGCCGACGAGCTCGACATTGAGAAGCCCCAGCTCAAATTCGGCTTCATCAAGCTCACCGACATGGCGCCGCTCGCGATTGCCTACGAAAAAGGCTTCTTCGAGGACGAGGGCCTCTATGTCACGCTCGAAGCGCAAGCGAATTGGAAAGTTCTGCTCGATCGCGTGATCGACGGCGAGCTTGACGGCGCACACATGCTCGCCGGTCAGCCGCTCGCCGCGACAGTCGGCATCGGCACCAAGGCGCATATCATCACGCCCTTCTCGATGGATCTCAACGGCAACGGCATCACCGTTTCGAACGCCGTTTGGGCAATGATGAAGAAACACATCCCGCTCGGCCCTGATGGGAAACCCGTTCACCCCGTCAGCGCTGCCGCACTGAAGCCTGTGATCGATCAACTCAAGCGCGACGGCAAGCCGTTCAACATGGGCATGGTCTTCCCGGTTTCGACGCACAATTACTATCTGCGCTATTGGCTTGCCGCCGGCGGCATCAATCCGGGGCTTTATTCGCCGACGGATAATTCCGGTCAGATCGGTGCGGATGCGTTTCTTTCGGTGACGCCGCCGCCGCAAATGCCGGCGACTCTCGAGGCCGGCACGATCTCCGGCTATTGCGTGGGCGAGCCGTGGAACCAGCAAGCCGTCTTCAAAGGCATCGGCGTTCCGGTGATCACGGACAATGAGATCTGGAAGAACAATCCGGAAAAAGTGTTCGGCATCACCGCCGACTTTGCGGCGAAATATCCCAACACGACGCTCGCGATCACCAAGGCGCTGATTCGCGCGGCGATGTGGCTCGATGCGGGCAACAATGCCAACCGGATGGAGGCGGTGAAGATCCTTTCCAAGCCGCAATATGTCGGCGCCGATGCTGCCGTGATCGCCAATTCGATGACCGGCACCTTCGAATACGAGAAGGGTGACAAGCGCTCGGTTCCGGACTTCAACGTCTTCTTCCGCTATTACGCGACCTATCCCTATTACTCCGATGCCGTCTGGTTTCTCACCCAGATGCGCCGTTGGGGGCAGGTTGCGCAAGCCGAGCCCGATGCCTGGTATGCCGACACGGCAAAGAGCGTCTACTGGCCCGACATTTATCTGAAGGCGGCCACGCTTCTGATCCAGGAAGGCAAGGCGAAGAAGGAAGATTTTCCCTTCGGCACTGATGGCTACAAGCCGGCAACGAAAAGCTTCATCGACGGCCTCGCCTTCGATGCGCATCACCCGAACGCCTACATCGACTCATTCAAGATCGGACTGAAAGGCACTCAGTCCGTCGCTGCTGCTGGTGTGAAAGCGCAATGACCATGACCATTATCGAAAAGCCCGTGCGAGTTATTCGCTCTAGCCGGCTGGATAAGCTGCACGAGCAAGTCGCAAGGATCTGCCCCGTGCTGACGGCGATCGGTTTCGCCTGCCTCGTGCCCGTCATCAAGCTCGCTGTCGGCGACAGCCCACGCCAGCAGTTGAAAGACATCTGGCGCATGTTGATTGTGCCGGTGATTGGCCTTTGCGTATTCCTTCTGGCATGGGCGCATTTCGCCCCTGAGGTCAAGACCTCGCTCGGCGCGATCCCGGGCCCTGAGCAGGTTTGGACGCAGGCTGGAAATCTCTGGGCGGATTACAAGGCACAAGAGGTCAAGAAGCACGCCTTCTATGAGCGCCAGAGTGCACGCAACAAGAAGCTCGCCCAAGAAGGCCATCAAGACCGCATGGCATGGCGCACCTTCACCGGCCCGCCGACCTACGTCGATCAGATCTTCACGAGCCTTAGAACCGTCGCGCTCGGCTTTCTCATCGCAACGCTGATTGCGGTGCCGCTCGGCATTTTGTGCGGGCTATCGGCGACGATGAATTCGGCGCTCACTCCGCTCATTCAGATCTTCAAACCGGTCTCGCCGCTCGCTTGGCTCCCCATCGTCACCATCGTGGTCTCGGCGACCTACACGGCGACGAACGATGCGATGCCGAAATCGCTCGTGATTTCCGCGCTCACCGTCACGCTGTGCTCACTGTGGCCGACGCTCATCAACACGGCGCTCGGCGTCGCCTCGATCGACAAGGATCTCATCAATGTCGGCAAGGTGCTTCAGCTTTCGCTGTGGACGACGATTCGTAAGCTGGTTCTGCCCTCGGCCATGCCGCTGATCTTCACGGGGCTCAGGCTTTCGCTCGGCGTGGGCTGGATGGTGCTGATCGCCGCCGAGATGCTGGCGCAAAACCCGGGCCTGGGCAAATTCGTCTGGGACGAATTCCAGAACGGCTCATCCGCTTCGCTCGCCAACATCATGTTCGCCGTCTTAACGATCGGCGTGATCGGATTTCTGCTCGACCGGATCATGCTGGTCCTGCAATCCGCATTTTCCTTTCAGACGCAGCGCTAGGGAGGGAAAGATGGCGATCATCGAGCTCAATGGCGTCAGGAAGTCCTTCGGCGATGGCGTGCGCAAAACGCAAGTTCTCGGCGGCATCGATCTCAAGGTCGAGAAGGGTGAATTCGTCGCGATTGTGGGTTTTTCGGGCAGCGGCAAGACCACGCTCGTCTCCTTGATCGCGGGCCTCATCGCGCCGGACGAAGGCAACCTGCTCATGAACGGCGAGCCCGTCAAAGGCCCCGCTGCCGAGCGCGGCGTCGTCTTTCAATCCTATTCGCTTCTGCCGTGGCTTACGGTCTACGGCAATGTCGCGCTCGCGGTCGATGCCGTGTTCAAGCGCGACAGCAAAGAGAAGCGGCGCGAGCGCACGCTGCGTTACATCCGCATGGTCGGGCTTTCTCATGCGATGGATCGCCGCCCGGCCGAGCTTTCCGGCGGCATGCGCCAGCGCGTCGCCGTTGCGCGCGCGCTCGCCATGAGCCCGGACGTGCTTTTGCTTGATGAGCCGCTCTCGGCACTCGATGCGCTCACGCGCGCCAAGCTTCAAGACGAAATCGAGCTGATCTG
Organism: Alphaproteobacteria bacterium; assembly: GCA_049288095.1. GTDB lineage: Bacteria > Pseudomonadota > Alphaproteobacteria > CAWBKL01 > CAWBKL01 > CAWBKL01. The sequence continues at coordinate 14,684 of JBAQHC010000539.1, forward strand.
GGAGCAAGAGAAGAAGACGGTTCTTCTCATCACCAATAACGTCGATGAGGCGATTATTCTCGCCGATCGTATCATCCCACTTAATCCCGGGCCTGGCGCCGTTCTCGGGCCCGATTTCAAAGTGCCCTTCGCGCGCCCGCGTGACCGCAAAGCGCTCAACCATAATCCCCTCTTCAAAAAGCTGCGCGCCGAGATCACGAGCCATCTCACCGATGTCGGGAGCGCAGAGAAAGCGCAGAAGCGCGATGTCGCGATGCCATTGCCCAAGATCACGCCGATCACGCAAACGGATCCCCCTCCCGCGCCCTATCGCAAGGCTGCGCGCTCGGCGATCTCGACGGGCTACGTCGAATTCTTCGAAGTGAAAAAGGTCTATCCGACACCTAAAGGCCCGCTCACGGTGGTTGAAGATTTCAGCCTCAAGATGAAGCGCGGCGAGATCGTCTCGATCATTGGGCATTCCGGCTGCGGTAAATCGACCATGCTCTCGGCGATCGGCGGGCTCATCCCGATCAGCGGCGGCGGGCTCATTCTCGATGGCCGCCAAGTTGTTGGTGCAGGGCCCGATCGCGCAATCGTTTTTCAATCACCGTCGCTGCTACCTTGGTTGACAGCGCGCGAGAACGTCGCGCTCGGTGTCGACAAGGTCTATCCGCACGCGCGCACGCGCGAGCGCCGTGAGATCGTCGAATATTATTTAGCGCGCGTCGGCCTCGAAGACGCAATGCACATGCGTGCGGCCGATCTCTCGAACGGCATGAAGCAGCGCGTCGGCATCGCGCGCGCCTTCGCGCTTTCGCCCAAGCTGCTTTTGCTCGATGAGCCGTTCGGCATGCTCGACAGCCTGACGCGCTGGGAGCTTCAGGATGTTCTCATGGATGTTTGGGAACGCACGCAAGTCACGACGATTTGCGTCACGCACGATGTCGATGAGGCGATCCTGCTCGCCGACCGCATCGTCATGATGACCAACGGGCCCCCCGCGCGCGTCGGCAAGATACTCGACATCGATCTGCCGCGGCCGCGCTCGCGCACTGCGATCCTCGATTCCGCCAAATACTACGCATACCGCGAAGAGGTGCTCGCCTTCCTTGAGGAGTTCGAGCACGCCAAACCAGCAAATTCCCCAAACAGCGAAGCGAAACTCACCGCGAGTTTTGTCGCCGCCTGAGGAGAGGACAATGGCGAAGCAAAAGCTAGTCGTAGTCGGTAATGGCATGGCGGCTGGTCGCGTGCTTGAACATCTCTTCGAGGCCGCGCCCGATGCCTATGAAGTGATGATCTTCGGTGCCGAGCTGCGCGTCAATTATGATCGCATCATGCTATCGCCGGTCCTTTCCGGCGAGAAAACCTATGAAGACATTATCATTCACGATGATGGTTGGTATGCCGATCATGGCATCACTCTTCATCGCGGCAAGCGCATCGACACAATCGATCGTGCGCGCAAGCGCGTAATCGCCGCCGATGGCACAGAAGCGAGCTACGACAAACTGCTTCTGGCGACTGGATCGAACCCGATCGTTTTGCCGCTGCCTGGCGCCAATCTCGCGGGCGTTCTCGCTTATCGCGATCTCGACGACGTGAATAAAATGCTCAGCGCCGCTGAGCGTGGCGGCCGCGCTGTGGTGATCGGAGGCGGGCTCTTGGGCCTCGAGGCGGCGGCGGGCCTGAAAGCGCGCGGCATGGAGGTGACCGTTATTCACCTGATGCCGACGCTGATGGAACGCCAACTCGATACCGCCGCCGGCTACCTCCTCGAAAAAGCGATCGAAGCGCGCGGCATCCGTGTTCTGACCAAGACCAACACCAAGGGCATTATGGGGCAGGCGCAGGTCGAGGCCGTGCTTCTCGAAGATGGCCGCGAACTTCCCGCCGACATCGTTGTAATGGCCGTCGGCATCCGGCCAAACATTGCGCTTGCCAAGGATGCTGGCCTTGATGTCGGACGCGGCGTCAAAGTCGGCGACGACATGCGCACGAGCGACACGGACATCTTCGCGGTCGGCGAATGCGTCGAGCATCGCGGTGCATGCTACGGCCTTGTTGCTCCGCTCTACGAGATGGCGAAGACCGTCGCCGCGCGGCTCGCTGGCGACGTCTCAGCTGCCTACCAAGGCTCGGTCACATCGACCAAGCTGAAAGTGACGGGCATCGATCTCTTCTCGGCCGGCGATTTCGCGGAAGGCAAGGACCGCGAAGAAATCGTCTTGCGCGATGCCGCGCGCAGCATCTACCGGCGCCTCGTCTTGAAAGACAATTGCATCATCGGCGCCGTTCTTTACGGCGACACCAGTGATGGCGCGTGGTTCTTCGATCAACTCAAGTGCGCGACCGACGTCTCCTCCTTACGCGACACACTCATATTCGGTCAGGCCTTTGCGGGAGGCGCATCGTCGGACCCTTTGACGGCCGTTGCGGCCTTGGCGGAGGACGCCGAGATCTGCGGTTGCAACGGCATCAAGAAGTGCAAGATCACCGGCGCGATCAAAGAGAAGGGACTTAAGACAATCGACGAGGTCCGCGCCCACACCAAGGCTTCGTCTTCTTGCGGCTCGTGCACGCCGCTTGTCGAGAAACTGATGGCATTGACGCTTGGCGATGGTTTCCAAGCGCAAGCCGTACCGGCGATGTGCGCCTGCACCGATCTCGGCCACGACGAAGTGCGCAGGCTGATCGTCGCGCGACATCTCAAATCCATTCCAGCGGTCATGCAGGAGCTGCAATGGAAGACATCCTGCGGCTGCGCGAAATGCCGCCCGGCGCTCAACTATTATCTGATGGCGAGCTGGCCCGCGGAATATCAAGACGATCAGCAATCGCGTTTCGTCAATGAGCGCATGCACGCCAACATTCAGAAGGACGGCACTTATTCCGTTGTGCCGCGCATGTTCGGCGGTATTACAAGCGCAAGCGAGCTGCGTGCGATTGCCGATGTGGTCGACCGCTTTCAAATCCCGACCGTGAAGGTGACGGGCGGCCAGCGCATCGATCTTTTGGGTGTGAAAAAGGAGGATCTGCCGGCGGTCTGGGAACATCTCGGCGCGGCAGGCCTTGTCTCCGGCCACGCCTATGCCAAGGCGCTGCGTACGGTGAAGACTTGCGTCGGCAGCGATTGGTGCCGCTTCGGCACGCAGGACTCAACCGGCCTCGGCATCAAGATCGAGAAATTCATGTCGGGCTCATGGACGCCGGCCAAAGTGAAGATGGCCGTCTCCGGTTGCCCGCGTAATTGTGCCGAAGCGACTTGCAAAGATGTCGGCGTGATTTGCGTCGATTCCGGCTATGAGATTCATTTCGCCGGCGCTGCGGGCCTCGACATCAAAGGCACCATCGTCCTCGGCCACGCGAAGACCGAAGATGAAGCGCTCGAAATCATCGTTGCGCTCACGCAGCTTTATCGCGAGCAAGGCCGCTATCTCGAGCGCATTTACAAATGGGCTGCACGCGTCGGCGTCGAAACGATCCGCGAGCAAACCATCCGAGATGTTGAGCGCCGCCAGCAGCTGTTCGATCGCTTCGCCTATTCGCAGTCCTTTATCGAGAAGGACCCGTGGGCGTCGCGCGCATCAGGCGCTCATGCCGCCGAATTCAAACCGCTTGCGCGCATCGCACGCCTGGAGGTGGTAGAATGACTGAGGCTGGCAATTGGGTGGATGTGGGCTCCGTTGGCGACATTCCGGTGCGCGGAGCGCGCGTCGCCCGAACGGAATTCGGCGACATCGCGATCTTCAAAGCAGGCGATGGCGCCCTGTTCGCGCTTCTCGATCGCTGTCCGCACAAGGGCGGGCCGCTCTCGCAAGGCATTGTTCACGGCCGCGCCGTGACATGCCCGCTGCACAATTGGGTGATCGAGCTTGAGACCGGCGAAGCCCGCGCCCCCGACCAAGGCTGCGTGAAAACCATTCCGCTCAAGATCGAGTCGGGGCGCATCCTCATAAGAGCCGATGCGCTTTCAGGGGCTACCGCCGCATGAACGCTCAACCAATGAGCATCGGCGAAGTCAAAACGACCTGCCCGTATTGCGGCGTCGGCTGCGGTATCATTGCACGGAGCGGGACTGAAGGCGTTCGGGTTGCGGGCGATCCAGATCATCCGGCGAATTTCGGCAGGCTCTGCTCGAAGGGCGCCGCTCTTGCCGAGACATTGTCGCTCGAAGGCCGATTGCTCCATCCGATCGTGAACGGCGCGCGCGCGAGCTGGGACGAGGCGCTTGACCTCGTCGCAACCCGTTTTAATCAAACGATCAAAGACCATGGGGCGGACGCGGTCGCCTTCTATGTTTCCGGTCAGCTTCTCACGGAAGACTATTACGTCGCCAACAAGCTGATGAAGGGCTTCATCGGCTCGGCCAATATCGACACAAACTCACGCCTTTGCATGGCGTCTGCCGTCGCGGGGCACAAGCGCGCGTTCGGCGCCGATGTCGTTCCGGTGTCGTATGAAGATTTGGAGCTTGCGGATCTTGTCGTGCTGGTCGGCTCCAATCTCGCCTGGTGCCATCCGGTGTTGTTTCAAAGGCTGTCGGAGGCGCGCGAGAAGCGCGGCACGAAAATCGTCGTCATCGATCCGCGCCGCACGCCAACCGCCGAAATCGCCGATCTCTTTCTGCCGATTGCGCCGGGCGGCGATGTCGCGCTCTTCAATGGGCTATTACATCATCTCTGGACCACGGGCTGCGCCGACGAGGATTTCTTCGCGCGCTGTACCAGTGGCCCCTTCGAAGCCCTGGCCGCGGCAAGCGCCGGATTGAACGATGTTGCAGAGATCACCGGGCTTGACCCGAAGGATCTTTCCGCGTTCTACGAGATGTTTGCGCGCGCGGAGCACGTCGTCACGCTGTTCTCGCAAGGCGTCAATCAATCGAGCGCGGGCACCGATAAGGTCAATGCGATCATCAATTGCCACCTCTTGACGGGGCGCATCGGCAGGCCCGGTGCCGGGCCGTTCTCGATCACCGGCCAGCCCAACGCGATGGGCGGGCGCGAGGTCGGCGGACTTGCCAATCAGCTTGCCGCACATATGGAGCTCGACAATCCAAAGCACCGCGCAATTGTGCGCCGGTTTTGGGATGCACCGCGGCTGGCCGAGCGGCAAGGCCTCAAGGCCGTCGACATGTTTCGCGCAATTGCCGATGGGCGCATCAAAGCCATCTGGATCATGGGAACGAACCCGGCCGTCACTATGCCGGAAGCCGATCTTGTGCGTCGCGCGCTTCGGAATTGTCCTTTCGTCGTGGTCTCGGAAGTCACGGCAGAAACTGACACGGCGGCATTCGCGCATGTGCTTCTGCCCGCCGCCGCGTGGGGCGAGAAAAGCGGCACGGTCACGAACTCCGAACGGCGCATATCGCGCCAGCGTGCGTTTCTGCCATTGCCGGATGAAGCCAAGCCCGATGCATGGATCATCGCCGAAGTCGCAAACCGTATGGGCTTTCACGGCTTCGATTATCGCGGGCCCGTCGACATTTTCCGCGAGCACGCTGTGCTCTCAGGCGAGGCCAATGACGGCACACGCGCTTTCGATATCAGCGCATTCGCCAATATTTCCGAGCGCGAATACGAAGCGCTGGAGCCGTTCCGATGGCCGGCGCCAGCGGGCGCATCGCGCGCATCCGCGAGGGAAATGTTTGCCGCCGGCCGCTTCTTCACAAGCGACAGGCGCGCATGCCTCGTGCCGACGCCGTTTCGCAAACCCTGCTCATCCGCATCGCCGGAATATCCGCTCATCCTCAATACCGGCCGCCTGCGCGATCAATGGCACACCATGACGCGCACCGGCAAAGTCGCGCGGCTGATGGATCAGGCGCCTGAGCCCTACCTTGCCATTCATCCCGAAGATGCCGTGCGATACGGCTTGAATGATGGCGCACTTGGCGAGGCCGCAAACAAGCTTGGCAAGGCAATCCTCCGTATACGCATTTCAAATGCAGAAGCGCCGGGCACGGTCTTCATGCCGATGCATTGGAGCGATACTTTCGCCTCGTCGGCGCGCG
>JBAQHC010000540.1:0-1651 GCA_049288095.1 Alphaproteobacteria bacterium
GTAACGGCCCGCCTGGCCGCAGCCCGGGCACCTGGGGTCGCGAGCCACCGGGCTGCAGAAGATCGTCGTGGCCTTCTCGTCGACGGCGGCATCGGTGATCGTCACCCCTAGGAGCCTGGGTCAGTAATCCCAATCGCGGGTTCCGAAGGTGAAACTTCGGATTCCGCACCGGGTCATTTGATCGAGCGGCGTCCTTTCGTTCGTCAGCTGCGATCTCAGACCCTCGCGATTTTGCGGCGCTCCTTCAAATTCCAATACTGACCCACGCTCCTAGCTCGATTGTGCGCATGATCGTGTCGGCAATGGGGTTGACCCCTGATGGTGGACACCTGACTGGTGGGACTGCTGGTCCCGCGGGAAGGATGTCCGCATGTCGGGCAAGCGTCGTAAGTACACCCCGGAGTTTCGGGAGCAGGCTGCCCGCCTGGTGATTGAGACCGGCCGGCCGGTGGCTCATGTCGCGGCCGAGATCGGTGTTGGTGAACAAGTGCTGGGGCGTTGGGTGCGCCTCCAACGCCGAGCCCTATCGGCTGGTGATACTGGCGCGGTGTTAGACGCTGATGAACGCGCAGAGCTGGAGCGGCTGCGTCGCGAAAACGCTGAATTACGTTTGGACCGTGAGTTTTTGAAAAAAGCCGCGGCCTTCTTCGTCTCCGAACAGCGCCGGTAGAGGCCTACCGGGTGATCGAGGCGAAGAAGGCCACCTACACGGTTGAGCGGATGTGCGAGCTGCTGGAGGTGTCACGCTCGGGGTACTACAAGTGGCGCAAATCCCGTGATAGTGGGCCGACCCCGGCGCAGCGGCGGCGGGCCGAGCTGGACGCCAAGGTCGCGACGTTTCACGCGGCCTCTGACGGTGTGTACGGCGCCCCACGCATCCTGGCCGATCTACGCGACGACGGTGAGACGGTGTCACGGAAAACGGTGGCGGCCTCGCTGCGCCGCCAGGGATTGGCCGGGATCAGCCCCCGCCGGTTCGCGCCGGCGACCACGGTGGTTGACCTGGATGCTGCGGTGCCCAAAGACCTGGTCAAACGTCGTTTCGACACCGGGATACTCAACCGGGTGTGGACCAGCGACATCACCTATCTGGGCACTGGTGAGGGCTGGCTGTATTTGTGTGCCGTCCGCGATGGCTGCTCACGAAAGGTGATCGGCTGGGCAATCGACGATTACCTGCACACCGATCTGGTCCAGGGCGCTTTGGAGATGGCCGTGGCGATGCGCGGCGAGCTCGCTGAGCAGGTTGTGGTGCACGCTGATCGCGGCTGCCAGTACACCTCGGCGCAGCTCGCGCGGTTCGCCCGCGAGCACAACCTGGCCCGCTCGGTTGGCCGTACAGGGGTGTGTTGGGACAACGCCCAGCAGGAATCATTCTGGGCGACACTGAAAGTCGAGTTCTATGACCGCTACGTGTGGCCCACCAAAGCCGCCGCCAAACTCGCCGTCGGCGATTGGATCGAGCGCGTCTACAACCGACGCAGGCGCCATTCATCGCTGGGTATGATTTGCCCCGTCGAGTTCGAGAACCGACTCACTCAGACGGCACAAGCCGCCTGACCCTGTGTCCACCAAACGGGGTCAAGCCCACGAGGGTCGGTTGCATGATTGGCGCGAAGTTCGGAGCATGGTTTACCGGAATGTCCTGACT
>JBAQHC010000541.1:0-2123 GCA_049288095.1 Alphaproteobacteria bacterium
CCGAAGAGATGATCGGACCAATAGAGATGAAGCAGGGAATTGGGGCCATTGGATGCGTGCGTGCAGAATAGCCACCAGCGACCGTCGTGGCGGAGGAAGGTTGAGTCAACCGCGTCAAAGGCTTCAATCGTAGCCGCCGGATCGCCAAGCCCGCTCGATGAGCAAGGATAAAACGCAAGTGTCCCGCTTTGACTTTGCTCGGGCACGATAAACCGCTGACCCGAGTCTTCAATCACGAAAGGATAGGACAAGTGCCACGGCTGCCTCAGGAGAACTTCGCGGACAGGAGGCTGCTGAGTTCTAATGCGCACGATCTGGCCGGCGCTTTCGCCATACACCATTTGCTCGGCAAGTATGATGAGGTTTCCGCCTTCCTCCCATCCGAACGGATCGGCGATCAGCTCTCGCGGCGAGGAAGGTCTAATCCAGTGGAAATCAACCGAGCTCGGATCAGCAAGGAATCTATCAATCTCCACTCTAGCCCACCCCACTGACCATTGTTCGAGTGTGAAGAACCTCCTTGATAGGTCGAGAAGCATCAAACGGTTCTTGAGTTAGGCCAGCGCCAATGAGGTGGAGGATGTTCCGACCGGCGGCGCGCGAAACTCGAACCTCTCCGGATTTGATCAATCTTTTCAAGAAACATAGTAGCCCGCAAGGGGCGGAAATTGAGTGCAGAGCGCGAGCCGGCCGGAGCACGACGAGCTCCGCAGGCATCTTTCAGTCGCTCGTAAGAACCAGGTATTTGCGCACCCCACTGACTTGCAAACGAATTCAACACGTCGTCAAATACGGCCCTATGGGGCAGGCGGTTCTCAAGTCATTTGACGTGCAGAACTTGTGAGCTTTCCTTTCAAGCTCTCAGCAAGCCACGGAAGAATCGCTAGTCTCGTTGGTGGACTGAATCCGGCTTCGGTCAGGTGGGGGTTAGCGCATCATGCGCGGGCATCACTTCAGCTGTGGATATATCGGCGGATATAACGGCTCAATAGTAGTAAGCGGATGCCTGGAGCGGTGCAGGCATGTCATGAGGCCTGTAATGGCTTCGGGGGCCTGCAAAAACCACAACAAGCTTGACGTTTCGGGTGATGATCGAGGCCCCTCGAATAACTTCTGAGAATTGGGATCTGGTGCGGAGAGAAGAATTCATGATGCAACCAAAACACAACATCTACCGGCGTTGCCTTGCCGCAGCCGCGCTGTCCTGTCTTTGCCTCGCTGTTTCAGCCTGCGGATCGATCGTGACTTCAGGGGCGAGCTTTCAGCAGGTCCGCGACGACGACCTAATGCGGACGAAGCAGGCCTATATCATTCACCCCGGCGATGAATTGGAGATCGTCCACGTCGTCGATACCGACTACAACGCCACAGTCACGGTCGGGCCCGACGGCAATATCAGCGTGCCGGGATTGCCCGAGAGCATTCCGGCCGCCGGGCTCGACACACGCCAGCTGACCGAGAATCTCGGCGAGCTCTATCAAAGACACTCGGTTCAGCAGCCGCATTTCTCGGTGATTTTACGCCGGCTCGGCTCGCAGCAAGTGTTCATCGGTGGCGAAGTGCTGCATCCCGGTTATCTTGAGTTCCCGGGCGGTGAACGCCGAATCATGCAGGTCTTGATGGCGGCGGGCGGCTTATTGCCGACGGCCCGCGCGAACGAGGTCATCGTGGTACGCGACAGCGCATCAGGCAAACGCATGGTCTTCTCGATTGACGTCAACAAGATCGTCAGCGGCGAAGACTTGTCGCAGGATATCATTCTTCATTCGCTCGACACGGTCTATGTGCCGCGGTCGCATATCGCCAATGCCGACATTTGGGTCGACCAGCATATCCGCCAGCTCCTGCCGTTCAGCACATCGGCCGGGTACAGCTACAATATGGGCACGTACAAGAACAACCCCTAGGCGGTTTGTGCAAAAGAAGATCCGGCGCCGGATTTCTCCGGCGCCGATTCTTTTGCGCAAGCGCGTGGACTTCTCATTGACGTGAACAGATCGTCAGCGAGATGGCCGCGCCACAATGGGCGCCATCTCGAATTTAGTTTCCTATTGTCGGCGGACCCCTACGACTTGATTTAGCGTGCGCAGCATTCTAGGCGCTTCGTCGTTCGGGCCATCGAC
>JBAQHC010000542.1:0-6624 GCA_049288095.1 Alphaproteobacteria bacterium
GTTTTAATCTTGCGACCGTACTCCCCAGGCGGGATGCTTAATGCGTTAGCTGCGCCACTGAAGGGTAAACCCACCAACGGCTAGCATCCATCGTTTACGGCGTGGACTACCAGGGTATCTAATCCTGTTTGCTCCCCACGCTTTCGCACCTCAGCGTCAGTACCGGACCAGTGGGCCGCCTTCGCCACTGGTGTTCTTCCTAATATCTACGAATTTCACCTCTACACTAGGAATTCCACCCACCTCTATCGGACTCGAGACTTGCAGTATCAAAGGCAGTTCCGAGGTTGAGCCCCGGGATTTCACCCCTGACTTACAAATCCGCCTACGTGCGCTTTACGCCCAGTGATTCCGAACAACGCTAGCCCCCTTCGTATTACCGCGGCTGCTGGCACGAAGTTAGCCGGGGCTTATTCTGCGGGTACCGTCATTATCGTCCCCGCCAAAAGAGCTTTACAACCCTAAGGCCTTCTTCACTCACGCGGCATGGCTGGATCAGGCTTGCGCCCATTGTCCAATATTCCCAACTGCTGCCTTCCGTAGAAGTCTGGGCCGTGTCTCAGTCCCAGTGTGGCTGATCATCCTCTCAGACCAGCTATGGATCGTCGCCTTGGTGAGCCGTTACCTCACCAACTAGCTAATCCTACGCGGGCTAATCTTTCGGCGATAAATCTTTCTCCCTAAGGACGTATTCGGTATTAATTCCAGTTTCCCGGAGCTATTCCGAACCGAAAGGCATATTCCCACGCGTTACTCACCCGTCTGCCACTCCCCTTGCGGGGCGTTCGACTTGCATGTTTTAGGCCTGCCGCCAGCGTTCGTTCTGAGCCAGGATCAAACTCTCAAGTTGAAAGTAGATCCATGGTACTGACGAGTTTGAGTCTCGTCAGACCATAAGTCTAACTAAGAGCTCGCACTATGCGTTCATAACGCATCAATCATAGTGAAAGATAACTTTGTGCTTACGCACAGTGCAGCGCTAAACACGCCGCCCACGTCACCCTTCCCCACTAATCACATTGTCAAAGAGCACTCGCCCGGTCCGGACGAGGGCGCGGGTTATACCCACGCGTCCCGCCCTTGTAAACCCCCGGCCATACGCATTTTACGGGAATTTCAGGCGCCGCCGGGCTCTCCACAAGGATCGCTCCGGCAGAACCCCCAATATGGCTTGCTCAGGGCCTCGAATCAAGGGCCAGCAAGCTGCGCCGGCAGCGGATCCCGAACCCCCCCAAGCTTAAGTTGCCGGCCTTATGCGCCCATAAGGTCAAGCCTTCGTTAGCGCCGCGCTGCCATCATGGCTCCGACCTTTGGAACGCGTCCATGACCGCAGCAGAGATCCAGAGTGCTGGCGACTCACAGCCCTTAGCGCCCTGCCCGCTTTGCGGGGCAGCATCGGGCCATATCGCCCAAAATCAGCGGCTTGCCCTGGCCGGCCTCGGCAGCGTTTCAGTCGGCTTCGGCTATTGCGGAGAGTGCGGGCACATCTATCAAGTGAAGCCGCCGACCGAGGCCCAGCTCGCCAAACACTACGAACAGTTTTCGAATTACACCGCGCTCGATCCGCAAGCGGCGCGAAAGGCGCCGCCGACAAGAGGCACGCTACGTTTGCTCGCACTCGCGGAAGCACACTCCGTCAACCGAGGGCTTATTTATGAAGTCGGCTGCGCAATCGGCGCGCATCTCAATCACTTCCGCCGCGCCGGCTGGCAAGTTTCCGGATGCGATCCTTCACCTAAAGCATGCGCGCAAGCAAAAGCCATTCACGGCATCGAAATCGATTGTGGCACTGAGGCCGAAATTCTGCCGCGCAGAAGTGAACTTGACATCATTCTCTTCTCCCACGTGCTGGAGCATCTAAGCGATCCAATCTCAGCCCTGCGCCGCGCGCGCGAAGCGCTCGCGGATGACGGCCGCGTCGTGCTCGAAGTTCCTTGCGCCATCGCGCCGAACCTTTTGCCGCCCGGCTGGTTCACCTTCGAGCATCTCAACTATTTCAGCGAGACGGGCGTGATGGCGATGCTGGCTGCGGCCGGGCTCGAGCCCCTGGAGATGCGCATCGTCATGCGCGCCGAGATTTATCCGGTGATCGGCGTTGCTGCCGCAAAAGCGGCGCATCAATTACCGGTAAGAGCTGATCCGCCGAGCGTCGAGCGCACGCGCGCGTTTCTAACCCAACTCGTCGCCCGCGACAATGCGCAGTGGAATGCGACTTCGGAGATTTTAAGCGGGTTGAACGGACCGATCTATCTTTGGGCTGCGGGCGTTCACACGGCGCAACTGTTTGACCGCACCGCAATCGAGAGCGATGCCGAGGTTATCGCGATTGTGGATAGTGACAGTCAGAAGTGGGGCCAATTTCAGGCCGGCTACGAGATCATTAGCCCAGCGGAATTTCGCACCCGCCACAAGCTCGAGCCGATCATCGTCTCGTCTTATGCCGCTGAAACAAAGATTGCGCAGAGCCTGCTTGATGTCGGCGTTCCGGCTCACCAAATCATCAAAATCTACACCTGATGTGGATTAGAGCCTGATGAACTATCACGCGACGCCAGACCAAGCCCTGCGCGCTCCTCCGAAGTCGCATGCGCCGATCATCGGCGTTGCGCTCGGCGGCGGCGTTGCGCGCGGCTGGACGCATATCGGCGTGATCAAGGGGCTCTTGGACCTCGGCATCGTGCCCGACATTATTTGCGGCACCTCGGTCGGCGCGCTCGTCGGCGGCTGCTATCTCGCAGGCCATCTTGAGACGCTGGAAACCTGGGCGCGCAGCCTCAACAAGCGGCGCATGCTGAGCTATCTTGATCTCTTTTCCGGCGGGTCCGGACTTATGGGCGGCAAGCGCCTGCAAAAGGAGATGGAGAAATCGCTCGGCGGCAAGAAGGTCGAAGATCTGGATCGAAAATTCGTCGCGGTGTGCGCCGAGCTGGCGACAGGACACGAGATTTGGCTGCAAAATGGTGACCTCATCACCGCGATTAGAGCTTCTTATGCGCTGCCGGGCGCCTTCCCGCCTGTGAAGATTGACGGCCGCTGGCTCATCGACGGCGCGCTGGTTGATCCCGTGCCGGTTTCGGTGTGCCGGGCGATGGGCGCGCGTCTTGTGCTCGGCGTCACGCTCAATGGCGACACGTTCGGCAAGAGCAATCGGGCGGCCTCGGTGGATCTCGGCACCGCGGACACCGACAGCGCGGATGCGAGCTTCGCCCAAAGCCCGCAGCGTGTTCTAATGCGCCAACTTTTCGGCACGGATGATTCAACACCTGGCGTCGGCACTGTGATGCTCGGCGCGCTGAATATCATCATGGACCGCCTGTCGCGCTCGCGCATGGCCGGCGATCCGCCCGACGTGCTCATCAGTCCCCGCATCGGCCATATCGGCTTGCTCGATTTCGACAAGGCCGACGAGATGATCCGCTTAGGCCGCGAAGCCGTGCTCAATGCCACGCCGATGCTCGACGAAGCGCTCGCGATCTTGCGATAGGCTCGTTTGCGTGCAGACGTTCGAGCACGCTATCTTCAGCACATGCAAAGAAGGCACCGATCCGCTCTGGAAGTACTTCTCCTGATGGCGCTCATCACGCCATCGGCCTGCTCCCAATCTGAAAGCGACCGACGGGGAATTAAGCCAGGCGACACTCAGATCGTCGCGCAATGGCTCACGAAAGACCTTCCCATAGGACTATTCGCAGGCGTCTCAGATGATCGCATTGCGAAGGCATGCCATACGCTCTGTTTTGTCGACGGCAATGACGTCGGCTCCGGCACGTGCAACATCTACGTCTATGCGGGAGACGTTCAGAGTACGGTCAATCTCTTGATCGCTCTCGAACATAAGAAGCAGCTGCCGACGAAAATGCGCATTGGAGTGGCTCATTATACCGATGCTGGACATAAGAACTGGACCTATGAAGCGGTCTATCCTGCGGGATCAAGGCAGTTCTCCTTGATGTATCGATCCCCATAAGCTCGCTCTGGGGCGATCGGATGCAGTTCACCAAGCGCCTTCGCGAACCGATCATGCGCGGCGAGGTCACGTGTAGCGTGCGAATTTGGCAGCGCCCGCATGTGAAGGTCGGTGGCCGTTATCCGCTCGGAAACGGCGCGATCGAAGTCACGTCAATCAAGCAGATCGAACTTGCTGACATAACGCCTGCGCTGGCGCCCAAGTCGGGCTTTGCCGGTGTTGTCGATCTACTCAAGATTGCAAAACATGGACGCGGCGACAATGTCTATTTGATCGAGTTCGTCTATCGCGACGACGCATTTATGTAATCCGGTTTTGTTGAACTCAGCCTCATCCTTCGACAAGCTCAGGATGAGGATACACCGCAACCTCCTCATGGTGAGCCTGTCGAACCAAGAGGACCCAAGCATTTCCGTCGAGCATGATCGCGCTCAGTGCATCGTGATGTATTCGCGCAAGGCGCTGGCCTCGCGCTCGCTTTCCTCGATGCGGCGTTTGACGATATCGCCGATCGAGACGATGCCGATAAGCCGCCCATCCTCCAAGACCGGAACATGGCGCAGACGCGAACCCGTCATCATCGTCATGATATGCTCGGTCGAATCCGAGCGCTTGCAGGTGCCGAATGCGCGCACCATGTGGTCGCGCACGGGATGTGTCAGCACGCTCGATCCGTGCCGGGCTATCGCTGCGACGATCTCGCGCTCGCCCAAAATTCCTCTGATCGCATTCGCGTCGTCGGTGACCACGACCGCGCCTATCTTTCTTTCGGTAAGCAGCTGCGCGGCGTCGGCGAGCATGCGCCCGCTATCGATCGTATAAACTGCATTGCCTTTGGTTTTCAAAATACTCGCAACCGTCATGGCGCGTCTCCTCATGAGTTTCGCGCGAGCCGGTGAGCTTACGGGCGCTCAAGGCCAGCCCGAGCGATCAACCCGAGTCTGCGCCCAGGCAGGCTGAGGTGCAAGCCGTGAAACTGACTAATGCTCGTCGGGAAACTTGCCCGCGGGAAACGGCTTTTCGTCGCTCGCCCAGGACACGAAGGCGGCAAGTTCCGTCAGATAAACGGTGAGATTGCGCGCAAGCATGCCGATTTCTTGGGAGCGGTGGCCCGTCGCCAGAGTGTGGAGGGCTTGCGTGACCGCGACGATGAAGAGCGCGATCAGCACGAAATAACCGATGAAGCCATAGCCGACCATGTACAGCACGCGCCGCCAGAAAGCCGCGCCATGCGCATCGACATCATGGCTTGGGTCGGAGGCCTGATCATGCGCGCCGGCGCCCGAGCCCATCGAGGTTGGATCGCTCATCCTTGTCGTCCTTTATGCTCTTGGCCTTACCACCCTTATAACTGGTCTTTGTTCACAAGGCTTCAAGACGGCAGCTTAGGTAAAGTTGCGCCGCGCCCGGCCAAAAGGTCGAACAAGGGCAATAGAACGAGACCCGCGAAAAACCCGGCAATATGCGCTTCCCAGGCGATGCCCGCGCCGTCCGCCCCCGGAATGGGCACGAGACCGGATCCCATCAAGGCGTTGATTGCGATCCACACGAGGGTCACGAAAATGATGCGGATATCCCAGAGAGGCGCGAGCGAGCCCACACGCACATCACGCGTCGAGAAGTACCGCGCATCCGGCGAATACATCACGCGCAGCGCGCCAGCCATGCACCCCGCAATCGCGCCTGACGCACCGATCACCACCGTGCCCGATCCGAGATTGCCGAGAATGTGCCCGACAGCGCTCAAGATTCCGCAAATCAAATAGAAGCCGAGAAACGGAAGCGCACCGAGCCGGCGCGCCAGCGGCGTACCGACAGCCATAAGCCACAGCGCGTTGAACGCGATGTGCGCGAAATTGCCATGCAGGAACAGATGCGTGATGAAGGGCAGCCACAAGCTTAATGGACCGTGGAGATGCAAGCCGTCTGGCCCCGAATAGCGCGAAGGCACAAGGCCATATTTCGAGACAATCGAGAACTGTGCCGCGTCGCCGTGTAAGCTTAAGAAAATCTGCACTGCAGCCATGATGGCGAGCAGCAACAATATGGCGCGCGGAAGCTTGAAAAACGGCTCGCGGCGGGGCTCAACCTCGGCGACCGGCTCATCCATAAACCATGACCCCACAGTCATTCCCGCAGCGCGCGAGCGCCCCGGGCTGAAACATCGCCCAATGGCATAGAAGCTGCACCGATCTTAACGGAAATCCACCTCGCGGCCAGATTCGGGACAGCCGTGCCCGCATCTTTGTCCCGGGGCCCGGCTAACGCGAGAAGCCGGCTGAGCGAAATTCATTGCCAGGGCCTCCAGTACCCCCTCGCGAACTCCTTGGCAATGAGCGGGGAGGGCGAAGGCCCTCCCCGCATTTCATTTGCCGGCGCTTGCTCTGCGCTTCGTCGGTTTCAGCCGCTTCGCCTTCACTGATCCCGCACGACACAAGGCCCGTTGGCACATTTGGTGCTGTTGTCGCGTAGGGGCAATCAAATTTGGCGCGGCAAGAAGCGTGCGCCACCCAGGGGCGATGCGCAAATGATCGAGCACAAGAATGCTCTAACGCTGTTCCGCTATTGGCAGGATGTGCGGGGCGAAGCGGCGGCACCGCAGCAGCGAAATCTCAAGCCTTCGGAGATGAAGGACCTTCTGCCGAGCGTGTTCGTGC
>JBAQHC010000543.1:0-1612 GCA_049288095.1 Alphaproteobacteria bacterium
ATTATAGCGAAGCGATGTACATGCTTAACCCCATGCTGACCTTCAGAAGAGGTTGTACCTCTCCGGTTTTTTCTATCTGGATATGATCCACAACGATGAGAAAAGGAAGTTCTTCAATCTCCTTTAAGTAGGTCCTTAGTTTCGCGTACGTTGAGTGGAGAACCACCTGAATAACAACCCTCCTGTATTGTTGAGTAGTGGGACCTCCCTTCTTCCCCTCGGGAGGAGGAAGAGTTTCTTCCTGGGGGGTCAGGGAGATAACCTTCATTTGAGGGGAGTCGCTCTCTCTGGCTAAGTGCCTCAAGAAGGTCCTGAATTCTTCGCCTCTCAGGGTTCGTTCACTCAGCCTCTTAAGCGCTTCCTCCTGGCGAAGGACTTCAGCCTCCAACGCTTCTACTCCTTTCGTCATCAGCAGGGATTCGTCCAATTTTAGATCAGCCGCCTTGAGCTCTACCTTCAGCGCCTTAATCTTGCGATTCTGTGGAGTGAAGTAAAAAGTGAAGAAAACCCAAAAGGCAACGGCAATGACAGCAACAATGATGAATATCTTTTCTCTGCTTTTTAGGATCATGGGTTATCGTTTTTCCTTCCCTGAGGCCCCCAACCCCTCTTTAGGCATCCCCCCTTCTCCCACCTTTGTAAAAGGAGAGGTGGGAGGATTGGCGGTGGGAGAAGAGGGACTATTGAGATTGATGTCGCAGACGATCCCGAATTCCGCACCCGGTTGAGTATAGAGTTTGTCCTCATCGGCTGAAACCAGTCTTACTTTATTGAATAAGGACGTCCTCTCAAGACGCTCGATGATCTCGGCCAAAGCTGTAAGACAGCGAGTGTCGCTGCCGAAAGCAACACCAGTAATATGAAGTTCCCTACCCACGTCCTTTTGGGATTCCCCTTCTTGGGGTTTTGGGGGTTGATCCCCTTTTCGCGGAGGGTTCCCTTTGCTTTGAACCGAGAGAAGTGTCAGGGTGATATTGTCCGGCAGAATTTGACCGACTTCTCTCAATATGTCCCGGTAGGGGACGGGGACAATCATAGAGGACGGGAATTGAGAAAGCTTCTCTTTGAGTTGGATATCCTTTTCTTTTAATGTTTTGAGTTTTGCCTGAAGGGCATCCAGATTTACCATCTTCTCCCGCTTCGTATCTATTTCTTTTTGTATCTTATTCGCCTGCCCGTTCATGTATATGGCGGTTCCTATAAAAGCGAGCAATACGATTGCAGGGGCTAGGACAGGAACCCATTTTATTACTTGGACTTTCGCTAAGAATGGTTCTTTAGCCGGGAGCAGTTCGATTCGTTTAGCCTCAGGCAGCGCCATTCCTGCCGCGATCGAAAAGAGGGAGCCTATCTGATCGAGGAATTGCGTGTCAACCTTTCTTGAGTCAAAAAGGATCTTGTTTAGCGGATTAAAAAGCTCTACCGGTAGCTGTAGCTCACCGGCGAGATGGGAAACAATATTCTTGAGATTGGCGCCCCCGCCGGTCAGAAGAAGTCTGTCAATCCGCTCCTCATTAAATTGGCTTCTGTAATAGTCAAGAGACCGCCCTATCTCTGCTGACAGTTTCTCCAGCACAGGTCTGACGAGGAAGGAAATCTTCGATAAAGACGT
>JBAQHC010000544.1:0-2709 GCA_049288095.1 Alphaproteobacteria bacterium
ATGACGAAGTCTTGGGACGGACTCTAAGTGCAATTTGAATGGGTTTCGTTCTCTGGCCCATGATAAGCGCTCGCCTAGCGCGGATTTCTCACACTGCTGAGTGCATCGGGGCTGCGAATCAACGAAAACCGTTGTGCTGCAACAATTTTCGTCGACGCGCGGAGCGCCCCGATGCCGACAGAGTGTCGCCCGGATTTGTTTGGATTTGAACCTGTTGAAGGACGCGAGGTGGTGGCGGCGTTCGATGCCGGCGCGATCACCTCGGATGCCGGAGCGCTGCTGCTGGGCGCGACGGATCGGGCCATCCGGATGATGGATCGGTTTGCCTCGTGCTTTCACGACGAGCGGCGCGCCGACTTGATCGAGCACGAGGTCGCGACCCTGGTCGGCCAGCGGGTGTTTGGGATCGCGCTGGGCTATGAGGATTTGAACGACCACGACGAACTGCGCCATGATCCGCTGATGGCGGTGCTGGCCGGCAAGCTTGAGGCGCGGCGCGAGGATTGTGCGCCGGTGGCCGGCAAGTCGACGCTGAACCGGCTGGAGCTGAGCCGACTGGAGCCGACGCGCTATCACAAGATCAGCCACAATCCGATGGCCATCAAGCGGCTGCTGGTCGACTTGTTCCTGGAGGCGCACGAGCGAGCGCCGAACGAGATCATCCTTGATCTCGATGCGACCGACGATCCGGTGCATGGCGAGCAGGAGGGGCGGTTCTTCCACGGCTATTACGACTGCTACTGCTACCTGCCGCTTTACGTGTTCTGCGGGCGCCATCTGTTGGCCGCCAAACTGCGGCGCGCGAACATCGACGCCGCGGCCGGCTCGGTGGAGGAGGTGGCGCGCATCGTCGCCCACATTCGCCGCCGTTGGCCGCTTGTGCGCATTCTGGTGCGCGCCGACAGCGGTTTCGCGCGGGAGGAGCTGATGGCTTGGTGCGAGGCGAACGGCGTGCACTTTCTCTTCGGGCTGGCGAAGAACGACCGGCTCATCGCCGAAATCAAGACCGAGCTTGATCAGGCTGCGGTTCAGAGCCGGCGTACCGGCAAGCCGGCGCGGCGCTTCAAGGACTTCAGGTGGACGACGCGGAGCAGCTGGAGCCGCCGGCGCCGGGTCGTGGCGAAGGCGGAATGGACAAAAGACGAGGCCAATCCGCGCTTCGTCGTCACCTCGCTCACGCGTGCCGAGTGCAAGGCCCGCTATCTTTACGAAAAGGTCTACTGCGCCCGCGGCGACATGGTCGGGTAGGATCGAGGCGCGGACCGGGCTTCGAATGATGCCGACGTCTCCTCGATCCCCCCTATCATTCCGTACGGCGGGTTTTCCCCAGTACGGCTGGAAGGCTGGCTTGTCAGACGGCGCCTTCCCGAGCCCCGATCAGCTTAAGCCTGCTCCCGGCGTTCGCTGATCGACGTTCGGTTTGCATCCGCCCTTCGTGCGCCTCGTGGCCTCAGTGATGGCACCGCTCTGGGTCGGGCCTGTGGGCTCGATTGCGCACCGCCATTAGGTGGGGTCTCCACCACCCCAGGGGCCCTCGCTCGGGTCCGGGTTATTCTGTCCCGGTCCGTCATCACTTAATCGGCCCCATCCGTCCCACTCGCGGGCACATCGCGATTTCACCGCACGGCGGCTTATACGCGATGCCTTCGCTGCTGCGGGAGCGCCTAGGCGACCCGCGAGCGGTTCCGGGCTTTCGCTGCACATTCCGTTCTGACATGCCGCCCTCTACGACCCCGGGGAGCTCGAACATCGATAAGTTCCAGAGCAGCGATGTCGACATTGGCCTTCGCCGAGTTCTCAGCGGCTCGGCGCTCCCGAGACCCCGCAATCCGTTTCACGCGGGCCTTGAATTTCGAGGCTTCAGTGGTTCGCACTTTGCTACAGCCTGTCAGATTGCTCGCTCCCCTGCACGGATCTGACCGGGCTTTGCCAAGCCAGCGGAAGCTTTTACATCCAGGCTTCCGACGGGTTGGTCACCCTTCCCGCCGCTGGATATGACTACAACAGTGACTGGACTCCTGTTGGCGGGACTTGCACCCGCAGGAATGGCAGCTAGCCTCGCTGCACGAGAACCGGATCAAGGAGTGTCAGCTCGATCTCTATGCCGATCGCACCTCGACCGCCACCATGCGGGCAAATCAGCTGCGCCTGTGGTTCGCCTCGATGGCCTATGTGCTGCTGTGCGCCTTGCGCCGCATCGGGCTGCATCACACACCGTTCGCCAAAGCGACCTGCGGCACCATTCGTCTAAAGCTGCTCAAGATCGGTGCCCTCGTACGAGTGAGTGTCCGCCGCATCAAGGTCGCGATGGCGTCAGCATGTCCGGCGGCCCATGCCTGGGGCTGCGCTGCCACTCGTCTCGCCGCCGCCAACGCTCGCGCCTCGCCCGTCTGACACGCGCCGCCGCAACGCGTAACCCACGCGGCATCACCCCGAGGCCCGCCGAGACCCCATTCGCGGCTTTCACGGCCAGATATCGTTCAAGCACCCCTCGCGTCTGCCGACGCCACGGCGGACCATGCCTGCAAAAAACCAACAAGCCTCCCCGCAAATCTGCCCAATCATGCAAAGATGGTGTGAGATATACGGGCTAGGCGGTCGTCATTGAAAATTCGGAGGATCACGGCGCCCTCCGATCGAGCAGACCGAGTGCACGCAATACGAGTGCGAGCTCATCGCCGGTGGCGATACCAGTGGGGAGGACAATCC
>JBAQHC010000545.1:0-12856 GCA_049288095.1 Alphaproteobacteria bacterium
CCACAGGCCTGGTGCAATCAATCCAGCGACACTGTTGAGGCTGCGGGCCGCGCCTTGTAGCTGTCCTTGGTCGGAGTCCCCGACCACCCGGCTCAGCAGTGAGTTCAAGCTTACGCCGTTGATCATGAGAAAGAGCAGCCACACGATCGCGAGCCCGACATAGCCGACGCCGAACGGCACCAGGCCCATAAGGCAAATGAAGACCGCGCAGCCCATCGCGCCGCCGATGATCGATGCGCGATCGCCTATTCGCTTGGTGATCAACGGAACAACGAGTCCTTGCGCAAGCAAGCTCCAGCCGCCGAGAATGGCGAGATAGAGGCCAATGTTCTGGGGCGACCAGGAGAAACGATATGTCAGATAGACGGCGAAGATGCTGTCGGTGCCGATCAGTGCGAGCACGACGATGAGGCTGGCGATGCCCCACCAAATTAACACCGGAAAGCGCCTCACCAATGACATGGTTACACCGACCGGGTTGGCAAGGCGCCAGCTAAAGCGCGCGCGCCGATCCCTGCCGAGCGATTCCGGCAAGATAAAAAGCCCATAGAAGCCATTGAGAATGCTCAGTATTGCCGCAACCCAAAATGGGGCGCGCAGATCATAGGAGGCGATGAGGCCGCCGATTGCGGGGCCAATCACAATGCCCGCACTACCCACCGCGCCCATGACGGCGAACATGCGCGTTCGCTTTTCCGGCGGCGTTATATCGATCATGTAGGCATAGGCAACAGCCTGACCTCCGGCGAAAGCCCCGGAAAAGACGCGCCCCACAAACAGCCAAGGCAGAGTCGGCGCGAGTGCCATTACCACGAAGTCGATGCCGAGCCCGAAACTCGACGCAAGGATGACGGGCCTGCGTCCGAAGCTGTCACTGAGCGATCCCTGAATCGGTGCCGCGAACAACTGGAACAGGAAGAACAGCGTTCCAAAGGCACCGAAAATCTCGGCAACGCGAGCAGGGTCCCCGCCGCTCAGTTGAGTCACAAGTTTCGGGAGCACGGGAGCGGCAATGAAGCCGGCCATGCTGTCGAGCAGGATCGTGACGTAGATGAAGGCCGCCGCCGCTCGCCTGGGTGATGCTGTCTCGGTCGACATGCCGCCCCCGTTCGATGGGCGAGAGGTTATCACGCGCGCAGTTCCGAATGGCGTCAGTCGAGCTTCGTCGGCTCAGCTGCCATGGCAGGCGTAGTATTTATCGCCGCGGGCGACAGCACAGAACTCTGCGGCCGGGTGATCCAGATCGCGATCAGCGTGCCGACGAGAGAGAGCGCACCGCAGAGCCAAAATGGAAGTCCTGACAGAGGCTTGCCGCCAACTCTTATTCCTTCGGACAAGAGAAAGGCGAACAGCCCCGGCGCGAAAATGCCGACCATGCTCGCAAGACTGCGCAGCGCGCCTTGCAGCCGGCCTTGTTCGGATGGTCCGACCACGCGGCTAATCAGCGAATTGGTCGCCGCGCCGTTGAGGGTCATGAAGAGGCCCCAGCCGAATGCGATGCTTCCGTAGATATAGCCGCGCGGCGCAAGACCCATGGCCGTAATGCCGAAAGCGGCAACGAGCCCGCCGACGATGATCGAACGCCGGTCGCCGAGCCATTTGGCGAGGCGAGGCATGACAACACCTTGGGACACCAAGCTCCAGACGCCGAAGAAACTCATATAGATCGCAAGGTCTTGCGGCTTCCAGTCGTAACGATAGCTGAGATAAACCGTGTAAATCGTGTTGATGCCAGTCATTCCGAACTGGATGACGAGCGTCACGAGCGCCCAGCCGATGAGCACCGGATAGGCGCGCCAAAGACCCGACAACACGGTGAGGGGGTTGACACCCTTCCAGGAAAGTCCGGCGCGGTGCTCGTGCTTGAGCGACTCGGGCAGCACAAACAACCCATAGAGCCCGTTGATGAGGCAAAGCCCCGAGGCGAGCCAGAACGGCGCGCGGATGTCGATCGAGGCAGCGATCCCTGACAGCGCGGGCCCGGCGATGAAACCGATGCTGGTCGCGACGCCCATATAGCCGAACATGCGCGTGCGCTGCTCGGGCGGTGTCACGTCGATCATGTAAGCGGTGGCGGTGGATTGGCTGCCCGAGGCCGCGCCCGAAATCGCTTGCGCGACGAACAGCCAGGGCACGCTCGGCGCGAGCGCGAACAGAATGTAGTTGGCGGCCATGCTGAAGTTGGAGCCAAGCACGACGGGGCGTCTGCCGAACCGGTCGCTAAGCGCGCCTTGGGCCGGCGCCGAGAACAGCTGCGTGAGATAAAACACGGTGCCGAATATGCCGAAGACCGCGGCAAGCGCTGCGCCGGTATCACCGCTCAGTTTTCCGACGAGGGTCGGCAACACGGGCAGGGCCATGGTCCCGGCAATGCCGTCGAGCGTGATGGTGACGAAGATGAAGATCGAGGCGGCGCGCCGTTGAGGCTTCTCGCTGGTTGTTGTCATCGCCGGCCCGTCCCTCGTCCCTCAAGGCGAGCGAAGCTAGTGGGTCGCGACCTGAGGAACCAGTCTTGACCTTGATGACCGTATGATCCGGGTCGACCTTGTCACTGTTTTCGCTCCCCCTGTGGGGGAGGTAGAAGGGGGATTTTTGTTCCACGCCTCAACGCGCACCAATCCCTCCCCTAACCCCTCCCAGAGGGAGGGGGACCGTCATAAGTTTCGGGTCGAATTTGCGAGCTGCGACGACATGCTGTCCACATGACCACCGGCTACTCGATTTTTGAAACGGCATTGGGCTTTGCCGCCTTGGCCTGGGGCGAGCGCGGCGTCGTGCGCGTCGTGCTGCCGGAGCGGAGCGCAGCAGATGCGCGTGCCGTGTTGCTGAGGCGTGGGTTGAAAGCCGAGGAGGTGGAGCCACCACCGAATGTGCGCAAGGCGATCGAGCAAATCGCGGCGCTGCTGAAGGGCGAGCCGGCGGATTTCAGCGGCATCAAGATTGATCTCGGCGAAATGCCGGAGTTCAGCCGCCGCGTTTATGATGTGGCGCGCGCGATCCCGCCCGGCTCGACCCTGACTTACGGCGAAGTTGCAGCCAGGCTCGGCCAGCCAGGCGCCGCACGCGAAGTTGGCCAGGCGATGGGCGCCAACCCCGTGCCGATCGTTATCCCCTGCCACCGCGTGGTCGCAGCCTCGGGCAAAATCGGCGGGTTCTCCGCGCCCGGCGGGTCAGTCACGAAGCAACGGCTGTTGGCCATCGAAGCCGCGCTTCAGCCCGGCACACTGTTTTCAAAGCGCTAGGCTGAGCGCTCGAACGCGAAGAAATCCACTTGCTCGAAGACAGGTTCGGACGGTGCGTGTTCCGCGTAGCGCCGGAGCGCGGCCAGGCCAGCGGCAAACTCTTCGTCCGAAAGCTGCGCCAGAAAAGAATCGGCCCGATGCGCGGTCTTCTCAGCGTACTGGAGCCACGATCCGGCAACCTCGCTCTCGACAACCTCATGGCGCGCGCGGCTGAACCCCGCCTTGATGAAGATCGCTTCGATCTCGCTGAGCGATGCCAGCGCTGCATTCATCATCGGGCGTTCGCTGGGAAAGAAGCGCGTGTGTGGATAACCGTCGATCCGGTCGCACGAAGCGGCGCGCAGACAAACCATCCCGCCCTCGCGGAGGACGCGATGGCATTCCCGCGCAGCCTGGCGCGGATCAGCGAAATGGTGCAGCACCATCGACATGAACACCATGTCGACGCTGCCGTCTGTGAGGGGAATAGCTTCTGCGGAGCCGCGCAAGAAATGCACTGCGCCCGATGACTTTTTTCGCGCTTCGGCGAGCATCTTTTCGGACGGGTCAACGCCCGTAACCCGCGCCGCGAAATGCGCGGCGAGCGCCGAGGAATAACGCCCCGTGCCGCAGCCGAGATCGAGAATGTCTTCGATGTTCCGGCCCGAGGCGACCGCCGATATCTTGTCGAGCCATGTCTGCAGTGCTTTGGATGAGTAACCACGCCCAGCATCATAAGAAGCTGGCATAGAGGTTTGATCGTAGTCCATTTTTTGCTCCCTTCGCTGGCATTACCCAGGCAGGTTCAGCGGGTGTAATCTCAGCCCTCCCAATGAGGGCACCCCGGCGGCGACAGTTTTGATCGCCTTGGTCTGATCCGTCAATTCGCAGGGTGCACTTGACAGCGCCCGCCCCGCTTTCGTCTTTTGCCGCCACTTTGAAGCGAGGTGAGGCATGGCGCGGGCGTTGGCGTTTCCGGGGCAGGGCAGCCAGGCGGTGGGCATGGGCAAACCCGTGGCCGAGGCGTTTGCCGTGGCGCGCGAAGTGTTCGCCGAGGTCGATGAGGCGCTGTCGCAGAACCTTTCCAAGCTCATGTGGAGCGGCCCCGAGGCCGACCTCACGCTCACGGAAAACGCGCAACCCGCAATCATGGCAACCAGCATGGCGGTTTACCGCGTGCTCGAGCGCGAGGGCGGCTTTCAGCTCGGTAAGCACGCGGCTTACGTCTTGGGACACTCACTTGGCGAATCTACCGCGCTTTGTGCGGCGGGTGCGCTCACGCTCGCCGATTGCGCGCGGCTTTTGAAAAAGCGCGGACAGGCGATGCAGAAGGCCGTGCCGGTCGGAACCGGCGCGATGGTGGCTCTCATTGGCGCCGACCGGCCGGATGTGGACCGCCTGGTCGAGGCCGCTCGGCAAGGCGATGTGCTCGATGTCGCCAATGACAACGCACCGGGCCAGATCGCAATCTCGGGAACCAAGGCGGCGATTGAACGCGCCAGCGCGATGTCGAAGGAGTTCAATGTCCGCCGCGCGATCCCGCTCGTGGTGAGCGCGCCGTTTCATTGCGCACTGATGAAGCCAGCGGCCGAGGCGCTCGCCGAAGTGCTCGAAGGCATGACGATCGCGCCGCCCGCCGTGCCGGTGATCGCGAATGTCACCGCCGCGCCGGTCTCGGACCCCGCAACCATCCGCAAGCTCTTGGTCGACCAAGTTGCAGGCATGGTGCGCTGGCGCGAGAGCATCGCTTCGCTGCCCGCGCTCGATGTCGATACGGTTGTGGAAATCGGCGCGGGCAAGGTGCTTACCGCCATGGTCAAGCGCATCACGCCGGATCTCAATCCGCTCAATGTCGACACGCCCGCCGACATCGAAGCGTTCTTGAAGACGCTGTGATGCTCGCCAAGGAGGCGAAGCGTGCGGCGCGGGATTGGGTGCTGTCGGAAGCCGCGAAGCTGCCCGGCTTTGCGGGCGCCTATCTCTCCGGCTCGATCCTTCAACATGGGGACGAGGAGACTTTTCCGCCGTCGTCCGATGTCGACATCACAATCGTTGTGAGCGGCGCTTCGCCGGCCAAGCTAGGCAAATTCATCCACAACGGCGTTCTCCTTGAGGCGGGCTTTGCTTCGGCCGATCGGCTTGCGACGCCCGAGCAGGTTCTCAGGGACTATCATCTCGCGCCGAGCTTTCGTGCGCCGGTGATTCTTGCCGATCCAAGCGGGAAGCTTGGCGAGCTGGGCGATGCCGTCTCCCGCGAGTTCCTCAAGCGCCGCTGGGTTTTGGCGCGATGCGCTCATGCGCGCGAGCACGCGCTCAATAATTTGCGCAAGGCGGGCGAGGGCGCGCTGGAAGATAGAGTCTTTTCGGTTCTGTTCGGCGCCGGCATCGCCTGCCATGTGCTGCTCGTAGCCGGCCTCAAGAACCCGACCGTGCGTCAAAGATATGTCGCCACGCGAGAGCTGCTGAACGGGCAGGGCTGCATCGCGTTTCATGAAGAGCTGCTCGAAACACTTGGCTGCGCGGGCTGGAATGCGGCCCAGACCGAAGCGCATCTTGCAGCGCTTGAGGCTGCGTTCGATGCGACCAAGACGGCGATGAAAACGGCGTTCTTCTATTCGTCGGATTTGAGCGATGCGGCGCGCCCAATCGCGATCGACGGCAGCCGCGAGCTCATCCACAGGGGCCTGCATCGCGAGGCGGTGTTCTGGATCGAGGTCACCTTTACGCGGTGCCAAAAGGTGTTGAGCGCGGACGCGCCGGGTCTGCACGCGCAATTCATGCCGGGCTACGCGCACCTCCTCGGTGATCTCGGCATCGATACGCCGGAGTGCCTTCAGCGCCGCGCGGATGAAGCAGCGCGGCAGATGCCGCGGGTCTGGGAGATGGCGCAAGCCATGATCGCCGGCAATCCGCAGATCATCGATTGATCGACTGCTCAGACCGTTGGTGATCAGCCCCTTGCGGGGAGGCCGAAGCGGCATGCTTGCATGACGCTTCGGGTGGGGGTTTTCTGTCGTGCAACCCCCACCCGCCCGCCTTCGCACTCCGTGCTTCGGCGAGGCGACCTCCCCACAAGGGGGAGGTTTAATAAGTGAGTTCCTCGTCATGTTTGATCTTTCAGGAAAAATTGCGCTCATCACCGGTGCTTCAGGCGGCATCGGCAAAGCGATCGCCGAGGCGCTTGCGGGCGCGGGCGCCAAGGTCGCGCTCTCCGGCACGCGTGTCGGCGCGCTTGAGGAGCTCGCGGTGGCGCTCAAGGGTGGTGCGACGGTATTGCCGTGCAATCTCTCCGAAAGCGCCGATGTCGATGCGCTGCCGAAGAAGGTCGAGGATGCGCTGGGCGGCCTGCACATCCTCATCAACAATGCGGGTGTCACACGCGACAATCTGCTGATGCGCATGAAAGATGCGGAATGGGACGACGTGATTAAAGTCGATCTCACCGCTGCATTCCGGCTGTCGCGCGCGGTGATGCGCCCGATGATGAAGCAGCGCTGGGGCCGCATCATCTCGATTACCTCTGTCGTGGGAACGACCGGCAATCCGGGCCAGGCGAATTACGCCGCAGCGAAAGCCGGGCTCGCCGGCATGACCAAGGCGATCGCGCAAGAGGTCGCCTCCCGCAACATCACCGCCAATTGCATCGCGCCCGGATTCATCGCAACCGCCATGACCGATGTCTTGGGCGACAAGGTGAAGGAGGGGCTGCTGTCGCGCATTCCGGCCGGGCGGCTCGGCACCCCGGCTGATATTGCGGCGGGCGTCGTCTATCTCGCCTCGGAAGAGGCCAGCTACATTACCGGCCAAACCCTTCATATCAACGGCGGAATGGCGATGCTCTAGGGAAGCCCTAGAAGCATGGGGAGGGAACGCCACAAGCCCTAGAGCCTTGCTTTGCAGGCGCCCTAAACCATGCTAGCAAGGCCCCGCGAAACACCGGTTCGGGCTAGGGTGCGGATGAGGCCGGTGGCAAAATAGCACTTGCCTCGCGCATCGGCGTCAGGCAGGGAAAAGTCCGCGAATTCATGACAAAGGACGACCGATGAGCGACATTGCCGAGCGGGTTAAGAAGATTGTCGTTGAGCACCTGGGCGTTGACGCCGAGAAGGTCACGGATACGGCGAGCTTCATCGACGATCTGGGGGCGGACAGCCTCGACACGGTCGAGCTCGTGATGGCGTTCGAGGAAGAGTTCGGCTGCGAAATTCCGGATGATGCGGCCGAAACGATTTTGACCGTCGGCGATGCGGTCAAATTCTTGAAGGCAAACGCCTCAGCCGGTTGAGCCGAGCCATACGCGCCACGCTGAAGGGCGCGTCTGCCGTTTTTCGTGGGGGAGATATGCGCGCATCCGCTGCTGCGATAAGCCTCTCAATTTTCATGGCGTTCGCGCCAAGCTCATTTGCGCAGTCGGCCGATGAATTTCCGCCCGACGATGAAACGATGTATGGCGCTGGCCTCGACAACATCCCGGAGCAATATTTGGAGAATTTGGAGCTCGACCCCGGCACCCTGCCGGGAGCGGGGACCTTGACGCAGGGAATGCCCGATTTTGCTTCAAGGGTCTATTTGCCGAATTTGGAGTGGAAGGTCTCGGAAGTAAGTGCGGCGCTCTATGGCGGCACCAACGAGACTTATAGCCTTATTGAATCCGCTGCCCAGGAGTGGACCCAATATGCGAAGGGCAAGTTTCGGTTCAACTTCCGCAATCTCGACAACTCCTTCAGACAGTGGGTACCCGACGACGTAAGGCCAAAGGGTACACCTCTAGCGACGAGTCCAGCCGCTGATCTTCGTATCCGGGTGGACGACAATAGCGGCGGATACTGGGCCGCCACGGGGAGGACGGCATTAAACACGAAGGCCTATTCACCGGGCGCCGCGACAATGAATCTGGGCGGGTTCGTCCGCAAGTTGGCAGCTTTTTACAAAGACAAGAATGGAACACGTTCGCTTGACAAAAATGCGTGGCTTCACAGCTATTATCACAGTACCGCTCTGCACGAGCTAGGTCACGCGTTAGGGCTTGCGCACGAGCAGTTCCATGGCTCCTGCCAATCTGATCTCAAGTTAGATCCCGACCATGGCTACATGCCGAAAAAGACGAAGCTCGGGGCGAATAGCGTTCGCTATGAGCAGGATGACGACGACCGTAGTCCGGGCGCAATTCTGTATATGCGCGGGCTGAATAATTGGAGCGACAAGCAAGCTCGTGCTCAGGTGGTTGCCTCCGAATATTTCCAAAAGAGCACGGCCAAGGTGCTTCAATCGCCGGCGATCGATCAAACCTCCGTCATGCTCTATTGGTTTCCGCCTTATGTGTTTAGATCGGGCACCAAATCCCCGTGCACAAATCTCGGAGATGGTGGCAAGTCCAAGGGCTACCGATTTGCGACGCACTTGTCGCCGAACGACATCCAGTATTTCCAGCAAAAGTATGGTGGCGCGCCGTAACAGATCCACTAAGCCATGGTGCTGCACTGACCTGCAGGGGCATTGCTTCCAGTTTATCGCTCAACACAATAGAGATGATAAGGTGTGCTCGTTCCGTCGCCCTGAGGCGGCGGGCCCAAAAAAGCACGTCTCGGGAGGGGAAGATGGCAGCAAGGAAAATCGTGTTTGGCTTGGCGCTTGGGATTTGCGCCGCGATTGTGTCGGGGATGGCGTCGGCACCAAGCGATGTCGCGCTGCCGGATGCGCGCGTGTTTCCCGAAAGCCTGAGCGCGGGTCCTGACGGCTCGCTTTATGTCGGGAGCACCTCGAAAGGCGTGATCTACCGCGCAGCACCGGGCGCGAGCACCGCAAGTGTCTGGATCACCAAGGAGCAAGGCAAAACGCAAGGCGTGTTTGGTGTGTTCGCCGACGCCGCGTCCGGCACTTTGTATGCGTGCTCGACGGGTTTCGCACCTCCGGGAGCGCCGCCGGTCGAGACCGCGCTTAAGGCATTCGATTTGAAGACCGGCGCGGTCGAAGGCAGCTACGCTTTCCCGAGCCCCGGCTTCTGCAACGACATCGCGACCGACAAAGCCGGCAACGCTTTTGTCACCGACACAAACGGCGGGCGCGTGCTGCGCTTGAAGAAGGGCGGTTCGGTGCTCGAAGTTTGGCTCACTGATCCGCAGCTTGCAGGCGTTGACGGTATCGCGTTCCTGGGCGATGGCTCGCTGATCGTCACCAGCATCAGAAGCAATTTGCTCGTGCACATTGCGGTCGGCGCGGACGGCAAGGCAGGCGCCGTTGCGCCGTTGACGACATCGCGCCCGCTGACCGCGCCGGATGGATTCCGCGCGACCGGCCCTAGGGCCTTCCTCCTCATCGACAAGGACACGCTGAGCAAGGTGACTGTGACGGGCGAGAAGGCGCAGGTCGACAACATCAAGACCGGGCTTGAGACCGCGACAGCCGTGGCTCTCGTCAAGAACACGGCCTATGTCACGCTCGGCAAGCTCAACTATCTGTTCGACCCCAAGCTCAAAGATCAGGATCCCGGGCCATTCACCGTGGTTGCTGTTCCGGTGAACTGAAGTCGGTCCCCCTCCCTCTGGGAGGGGTTAGGGGAGGGATTGGATAAAAAGCGTTGGTGCATTGACCAATCCCCCTCCTGCCTCCCCCAGAGGGGGAGGGACAGATTAGTTGGAGCGGAGCAAGTGCGCTGCTGTCTGCTATGCCTCTCGCGTTACGCATGGCAAAGTAGCGCGCGCAAAAGGAGCAAAGTTGTAGATGAGACGCGTTGTAGTTACCGGCATCGGGCTTGTGAGCCCCTTGGGCGCGAGCGCCGATACCTCGTGGAGGCGTCTCCTCCAGGGGAAATCCGGTGCCGGACCGGTCACCAAATTCGACGCTTCGGATTTGCCGGCGCGCATCGCCCATGAAGTGCCGACAACCGACCGTTGGAACGACGGCCAAGGCGGCGTTTTCAAGGCCGACGATTTCGTCGAGCCTAAGGAGCAGCGCCGCATTGATCCGTTCATCGTGTTCGCGATCGCCGCGGCTCAACAGGCGCATAAGGATTCCGGCTACGAGGCCAAGACTTATGAGCAGCAGGCGCGCGCGGGTGTTTACATCGGCTCAGGCATTGGCGGCCTGCCCGGCATCGAAGAAACCGCGATCACATTGCACGAGAAGGGCCCGCGGCGCGTTTCGCCCTTCTTCATTCCCGGCAGCCTCGTCAATCTCGCTTCCGGCCAAGTCTCCATTCGTCACGGATTGAAAGGGCCTAATTGCGCGAACGCGACGGCCTGCGCAACCGGCGCTCATGCGATCGGCGACGCGGCGCGTTTGATCGCGTTCGACGATGCTGATGTCATGTATGCGGGCGGCGCGGAGGGCGCGATCTGCCGCCTCGGCATGGCGGGGTTTGCCGCGTGCCGTGCACTCTCGACCGGGTTCAACGACACGCCGGAAAAAGCCTCGCGGCCATACGACAAAGATCGCGATGGGTTCGTGATGGGCGAGGGCGCGGGCGTGCTTGTGCTCGAAGAATACGAGCACGCGAAAGCGCGCGGCGCGAAAATCTATGCCGAGGTCAAGGGCTATGGGCTTTCGGGCGATGCCTATCACATCACTTCGCCCTCCGAAGATGGCGATGGCGGCTACCGCTGCATGCAGATGGCACTAAAGCGCGCCGGGATGACGCCCTCCGATATTGATTACGTCAACGCGCACGGCACTTCGACGCCCTTGGGTGATGAGATCGAGCTTGGTGCTGTGACGCGCCTCTTCGGCAACGCGGCCGCGAAGCTTTCGATGTCGTCGACCAAATCCTCGATCGGGCATCTCTTGGGCGCCGCCGGAGCCGCCGAAGCGATCTTTTCGATCCTGGCGATGCGCGATCAGATCGCGCCGGCAACGCTCAATCTCGACAATCCTTCGATTCAAACCGAGATCGATCTCGTGCCGCATGAGCCCAAGAAGCGCGAGATCAACGCGGTGCTTTCGAACTCCTTCGGCTTTGGCGGCACCAATGCCTCGCTGATTTTCACGCGGGCAGACGCTTAGCAGTTATTCGCCGCTCAAGGCTTCAACCTCCCCCTTGCGGGGAGGTCGAAACGCGAAGCGTTTCGGGTGGGGGATTTGCAACGCCCAAAACCCCCACCGATTTGCCTTCGGCAAATCTGCCTCCCCGCAAGGGGGAGGCTGATACTTTGCTAAGGGGCGGATGAAGGTTAGGTAAGAAATTTCAAACATCTTCAATCAAACTAGGTTCTGCGCCAAACTCCAAAGGGGAGAGGGCGTAACCTCTGGGGGCTAAAATCGGGCGTTTGTTCAGAGCGTTAATTGTCTTGATGCTGCTTGCCGCCGTGGCGCTGGGCGGCGGCTATTATTGGTTCAACGCGCCGGGCCCCGCGGCCGCGAGCGGCGAGGAGACGGTTATCGAGCTCGACCATGGCATGGGGCTTTCTGCGATCGGCGAACGGCTTCAATCCGCCGGTGTCATCCCGAGCGGCGCTTTCTTTGCCCTTTGGCTTCGCATCTCGCAGCCCGGCGTGCATTTGCGCGCGGGCGAATATTCGATTCCCTCGCATGCCTCGATGGCTGAGATCGCGCAGATCCTCGCGCATGGCAAGCCGATCCTTCATCACGTAACGATTGCGGAAGGGCTTACTTCGGCGCAGGCGGTCCGCGTGCTTGCCGCCAATGACGTGCTCATCGGCAGCGTGGCGCAAACGCCGCCCGAAGGTTCGCTTCTTCCCGAGACTTATTCTTTCCCGCGCGGCATGACACGCGATGAGCTGATTGCGGAAATGCGGGCCGCGCATGACAGGCTGATGAGTGAGCTGTGGCCGAAACGCGATCCGAATATTCCGCTCAGGACAATGGACGAAGCAGTGACGCTTGCTTCGATTGTCGAGAAGGAAACCGCGATTCCGTCCGAGCGCGGACGAATTGCCGCCGTGTTCGAAAACCGTTTGCGCAAAGGCATGATGCTGCAATCGGACCCCACGGTGATCTATGGCATTTCGGGCGGCGAGCCCTTGGGCCACGGCCTCCGCGTGAGCGAGCTGCAAAAACAAACGCCCTACAATACCTATTTGATTGTCGGCCTGCCGCCGACGCCGATTGCCAACCCGGGGCGCGCCTCGATCGAAGCGGTGCTCAACCCGCCGGACTCGAAAGAGCTTTACTTCGTCGCCAACGGCTCGGGCGGCCATGTGTTCTCATCAACGCTCGAAGAGCACCAGAAGAACGTCGCCAAGTGGCGCAAGTATGAGCATGAGTTTCTGGGCGGCAACGCACCGGCATTGAGGCGCGCTCCCTAATGCCCTGGATTCGCGGTGCGCTCATCGCTATCGCCGCCGCGTATCTGGTGTTGGGCGCGCTCAGCTTTCTGCCCAATGCGTTTTGGCTCTTCGAAGCGATGAGCAATTGCCGCATCGCTTTCGTTTGGCTCGGCTTCGTCATCGCGCTCTTGCTCGCGCTTGCGCGCCTGCCGGCAGCCACGGTCATGATCGTGCTTGCCGCCGGCGTTCACGGGTTTATCGCAGCTTACCCTGTCGATCCCAAGGCGAACCTGGCGAGTGATGCACCGAATTTGCGCGTGATGTCGGTCGCCTTGAGCTCTGCGAAAAAACGCGACGACCGGCTGCTCATTCAAATGATTGCGGTCGCCCGCCCCGACATTCTGGTGCTGACTG
>JBAQHC010000546.1:0-2485 GCA_049288095.1 Alphaproteobacteria bacterium
CACCCGCTTGCGCAGGTCATCCGAATACGCAATCCCCATCCTCGATCCTCCTCGAGCGAATCACCCAAAGAGAATCGACCCCTTCGCCAAATTTGTGAATCGGCTAACTTTGAAACTGCTCTAGTGCAAAGATCCCGGATCTGCGACCGGCTGCGCCAAGCTACGCCGGTCAAGCAAGCGTTTTTCGTCCGCCGTAGCTAGCGGAGGCGGAAGGGGCATCTTCATGCCGCATCGCGTCCGGAATGACGGCTTGCGGTTACGTCTCATCCTCAGTCAGCCAAGCGAGCGCCGCTTCCTCTGTCGGAAACACGCGGACGATGATGCCCATTTCAGGATCCGCATCGGTCATTGCTTGCCAGAGCGGTGCGACGGGATCGTGGACAAAATTGGCGGCGACAAGAGCATGCTTGACAGGCGCCGTAACTGAAGCACTCGCGCGCCAAACCTGCATCTGTTCTTTGACGTTCTTAAGGCCGTCAAGATCCATCGCGTGATGGGATGCGCGCTCGTCAGCCTTGAACAACTGCGGCAAAGCAGCAGCCTGCCCCTTGGACTCGGCCATCAGCCTTGCGAACGCTTCGATGATATCGGAGGCCGTCACGACGCCTGTCGCGCGCCCGACCACGATCCCGCGATCCGCGTCAATGTAATACGAAACCGGCATTCGACAGGGCCTCGGGTCTAGTAAGCGCGCGAGATGATGATCTCCTCTATGGCCGGCGCGCCAGTGAAAATGCAAACGCCCTGAGGCAAGCGCTGTCCAAGCGGAGCGTTTCTAATCGTCAGTTTCAGTGACTTGAGCTTCTCGCCAACATCTTCGAGCGCAGCGCCCGTGGGCTTTGACCAAGGCGCACGCACCCAGCCTTTGAATGCGCCACCCTCCTCCTCTTCGTTTTCCGAAGCCTCGCCGAAATATTCTTTCAGCTGATCGAAACTCTTGATGTCGGTCTTGATGTTGGTGTCGAGCCGCTGCTTGGCCTCGCGATAGAGCGCGCCTTGAATCTCGATAAGCAAATCGGGCGCGAACTTGACAAAGGCAGCGCGCGCGAGCGCATGCGATCTCACCTTGTCGCCGTCGCGCAAATCATCGCGGCGCATGAACGTGACATTTCCACCGGCAACATCGCGCGGGCCGATCTCGCAAATCACCGGCGCGCCACGGCGTACCCAATTCCAGCGCTTGTCGGCGGATTTGAGCGCCTTCTTGTCGACAAGCGCGCGCAAAGGCCTGCCGAACGCCGAAGCCTTGTTGAGCTCGGCGGCGATTTCATCGCAATAGGCGAGCACATTCGCATCCTCGGGCGTATCGCGCAGCATCGGCACGAGCACGATCTGGCGCGGCGCAATTGCAGGCGGCAAGCGCAAGCCGTCATCGTCGCCATGCGTCATCACCACGCCGCCGATCAATCGCGTCGTAACGCCCCAGCTCGTCGTATGGCAGAGCGTGAGCGAGCCATCTTCCGCCTGATAGCGAATATTCTGCGCCTCGGCGAAATGCGTTCCGAGATAATGCGACGTTCCGGCCTGCAGCGCCTTGCCGTCCTGCATCATCGCTTCGATCGAGAAAGTGCTGACCGCGCCGGGAAAGCGTTCGTTTTCGGGTTTTTCGCCGGCGATCACCGGCAGAGCCAGCGTCTCCTCGGCGAACGAACGATAGACTTCGAGCATTTTCATCGTCTCGGCGCGGGCGTCGGCTTCGTCCGCGTGCGCGGTGTGGCCCTCCTGCCAGAGAAACTCAGTCGTGCGCAGGAAAAGCCGCGTGCGCATCTCCCAGCGCACGACATTCGCCCACTGATTGATGAGCAGCGGCAAATCGCGATAGCTCCTGATCCAGCGCTGAAACGCATCGCCGATAATGGTCTCCGAGGTCGGGCGCACGATCAGCGGCTCGGGCAATTTGGCTTCCGGATCGGGCTGCAGCTCGCCGTCGATCAGCTTCAAGCGATGATGGGTGACGACAGCCATCTCCTTGGCAAAGCCCTCGACATGCTCGGCCTCTTTGGCGATGAAGGAGAGCGGAATGAACAGCGGGAAATAGCAATTCTCGTGGCCGGTCTCTTTGATGCGCCGGTCGAGCTCCTGCTGCAAGAGCTCCCAAATGCCGTAGCCCCACGGCTTGATGATCATCGAGCCGCGCACCGGCGAGACCTCGGCCAAGTCGGCCTCGCGCACCACGCGCTGATACCATTCCGGGAAATTGGTCTCCCGCGTAACGTTCAATGCTCTGCGCGGCGCCTGCGCCATTTCCAAGTCTCCGGATACAACAAGACTCCCCCCTCCCCTTGCGGGAGGGGGTTGGGGGAGGGGCATCGTTGCGCGAGGCGTGTTGCCCCACCCTCCCCGGATGCCTCCGGCATCCTGCCCCTCCCGTCAAGGGTGGGGCGAGTCGTTCGAGGTTACTCGGCGGCTTTGAGGGCGTGATGATGGGCGAGGAATTTCTCGGCCTCAAGCGCCGCCATGCAGCCCATGCCCGCCGCCGTGACAG
>JBAQHC010000547.1:0-4536 GCA_049288095.1 Alphaproteobacteria bacterium
ACAATATAGAGATCGCCATTGCCGTCCAGAAACTTGAAATAGCGGTGATCCTTACCGTGCCATTCGTCCACAATGCGCTCCACAAGGATCGAGCGTCCGTCCCTGCGAATGCACTGCGGGACGTCAATGCCGCGCGGGTCCCTACGAGTCTCGACCTGAATACTCATGATCTCATGCTGCGCGAATTCACCTCACCCTGATTGATATAAATCAAAGCCCGGCGTGCCGCCACCGCCTCAAATGCATTTATTGTCATGGCGAGCCAAGATTGGCGAAGTCCAGCGGTGAGCTGCCTCTCCAGGCGCGGATCCGACCTGTGCGATGAACCAAGTCTAGCGATGACCCATGACAGTGGGACCCGCAGCCGGCTGCCCTAGCGCCTCGCGAGGAGACTCAAAGGCGGAAGGACGGATGGCGCGGGTCCTCCCTCATTCGACGATGGGAACGCTATCGCGAGAGTTGGATTGAGCTCTCGCCAACACGACATCAAATTGCGATGCTCCTGCATTCCTTCCGGTTTGACGCGCACCGTGAGGTGAGTTGGGAGCAAAGCGATGAGTGTTACGCCGATTTCCGAGCGATCTCTTGCCCTCTTCACGGATCTTTATGAGCTGCGGATGGCAAGAGCCTATCATGCGCTCGGCATGACCGAACGCGCGGTCTTCAGCCTGTTCGTGCGCAAGCTGCCACCTGCACGTAATTTCCTCGTTGCGTGTGGTCTTGAGCCATTCATCGATGTGCTCGAGCGACTGCGCTTTGATCCGCCGAGCATTGAGTATTTGTCGTCGCTCGGCGAATTTCCCCCAGACTTCATTGAGTGGCTCCGCGATTTCCGGTTCACCGGCGACATCTACGCCATGCCAGAAGGCACGCCTTTCTTTCCGAACGAACCCATTCTTGAGGTCTCTGCACCGATTACCGAAGCGCAGCTGCTCGAAACTTTGGTGATGAACCAAGTTGGAATGAGCACAATGCTCGCCTCTAAAGCGGCGCGAGTTGTCGCGGCGGCCAAAGGTCGATCGGTGGTCGATTTCGGCTCTCGGCGCGCGCACGGCATCGACGCCGCGCTCAAGGGCGCGCGCGCCTTCCACATTGCTGGCGTCGATGCGACCTCGAACGTGCAGGCAGCGGCCCTTTACGGACTGCAGGCGGCCGGCACCATGGCGCATAGCTATATCGAAGCTTTTGCGTCGGAGGCCGAAGCGTTCGAGCGCTTTTTGGAGAGCTACCCCGAAACAATTCTGCTCGTGGACACCTATGACACGCTCGTCGGGGTTCAGCGCGTCATCGAGATCGCAAATCGATTAGGACCGCGCTTCAAGGCAAAAGGCATCAGGCTCGATTCCGGCGATCTTGGCGCGCTCGCAAAATCGGCAAGAGCCATGCTGGACGAAGCGGGCCTCAAATCTGTCAAGATCTTTGCAAGTGGCGGTCTCGACGAAAGAGAGATAGCACGGCTCCTTAAGGAAGGAGCGCCTATTGACGCCTTTGGGGTTGGAACCGAGTTAAGTGTCTCCGGCGATGCGCCGAGCCTCGATATTGCCTACAAGCTCACCGAATATGCCGGAATGGGCCGAATGAAATTCTCGACCGGCAAAGTGACATTGCCGGGACGCAAGCAAGTGTTTCGCCGGCTCAAAGACGGCATCGCCTCAGGCGATGTGATCGCGTGCGCGGACGAGCAAGTCGACGTAAGGCCTTTGCTCGAATGCGTCATGCGGAATGGAGAGCGCACGAGGCCGCCCGCGAAGCTCGCCGAACTCAGGGCTCAGACGAAAGCATCGCTTGCCGCGTTGCCGACGCACTTGCTGTCGCTCGAGCGACCAGCCTCCCCCTACCCGGTCTCGATCTCGGATCGGCTCAACAAATTAGAGAGGGAATGCCGGCAACGCCTCGAAGAGGCCAATCTCTGATCAGACAAGCTCGACCCCGGCCGCCTCAAGCTCTTGAAGGACAGCTGTGCCTTTGACTGGATCGACGGCCCGCGTCGCATCAAGAATAAGCGCGGCTTCAAATCCCTTTCGTCTCGCATCGAGGGCAGTTGCCCGCACGCAAACGTCAAGCGCCAGACCGCCAATAATAACTCGCCTTATGCCGATCTTGCTGAGCAGCACAGCAAGCCCGGTATCATCGAATGCGGAATACTGATCTTTGTCGAAACGCGTTCCCTTGCTGACCAGATATGTTTCATTTGGCAAGGTGAGGTCCCTGCGAATCGCCGCGCCGGGCGTGTCTTGAACACAGTGCTCAGGCCACGGCCCGCCTTCGGAAACGAAGCTCGGATGATGATGAGGGTGCCAATCACGTGATGCGACGACTGGGCATGCGTTCTTGATCGCCGCCTCGATCCAACGATTGAGCGGACCGACGACCTCATCGCCGTGAGCAACGGGCAGCGCCCCATCGGGACAAAAGTCATTCTGAACATCGACGATGAGCAAGGCGTCGCCCGGCCGCATCTTTCTCAGCGCATTCATTCTAGCTCCATCCGTGAGAGATGCTTGGGCCGCAAATCATTTTAACGGCCAGCCAGCAATGCGATGACATCTTTGTCCGTCAGCTGATGAAAATCCTGATACCAGAGGCCAATGGCATAAAACAGCTCGGGCGTTGCGAGACATACGACATCGTCGACTTCGGAGCGCAACGCCTCGATGACCTCTGGCGGCGCAACGGGCACTGCGAGGACAAGCTTCGCGGGACCCAGCCGGCGCGTAGCGATAAGCGCCGCACGCATCGTCGCGCCGGTAGCGATGCCATCATCGACAACGATCGCACTCTTGCCGGCAATTGCGGCGCGCGGCCGGTCGCCGAAATAGAGCGCGCGGCGGCGTTCGATTTCTTTGAGCTCGCGCGCTTCACCTTCCGCCAGAATTCGCTCTGCATCGGGCAATCCGAGCATCGCTTCATCGTTCTTCACCAGCTGCGGCTCGCTTCCGTCGACGACCGCCCCGATCGCAAGCTCAGGCTGCCAAGGGTGGCCGATCTTTCGAACCAGAACGAGATCGAGCGGCGCGTTAAGGCGCTTGGCGATCTCGAATGCGACCGGCACGCCCCCGCGCGGCAGCCCCAGCACCACGGGGTCTTTCAGTTCGAGCGCGGCAACTTTTTCGGCCAGCAAGCGGCCGGCGGTCTCTCTGTCCGCCAGCCCGCGAGGCCCGATGACGGGATCCATCGGTTTTTCTCCAACGAGACTTCAAGCCGTATGCGCGCCCTTGATTGCGGTAGAACGGCGCTTCCGCCTTAATCTGTGTCAAAACGCATATCGTTCCGACGAAGTTATGGCCTTTCAACAATGAGACCCAGCCCCATCAGCACCGAAGAGAAGGTCCGCTTCCTCTCGTCTGAGTTCGCCTATGGAATTACGACGCCCGTCCGGGTCGAGGAAACCCATATGGCCTGGGTATTCCTCGCCGGAAACCACGCCTACAAGCTCAAAAAGCCCGTAAAATACCCATTTCTCGATTTCAGCGCGCTTGAATCGCGAGAGGCGGTCTGCCGCGAGGAAGTTCGTCTCAATCGGCGGCTGGCGGGCGAGACTTACTTGGAAGTGGTGCCGCTGACCCAAGACGAAAGCGGCCGGCTTTCGATCGGCGGACAAGGCACGCCAATCGATTGGCTGGTGAAAATGCACCGTCTGCCGGCCGACCGGATGCTCGATTATCTCATTGCAAACGGCGCGGTGACCGAGCGCGATGTCGATGCCATCGGCAAATTGCTATCGCGCTTTTATCAGACGGCAGTCCGGACCCCGCTGACCGCCCAGGAGTATCTGCGCGTCTTTGTCGAACAGGATGCCGAAAATCGGAAGATTCTCCTTCAGGTCGACCACAATCTGCCAAGGCATGAATTGGACACGGTATTCGCGGCGTTGGATCGCGCTTTCACATCGTGTCGCGCGCTCATCGAGGCACGCGCAATCGCAGACCGAATCGTCGATGGACACGGCGATCTCAAGCCTGAGCATATCTGCCTCATCCAACCACCCGTGATTATCGATTGCCTGGAATTCAACGCGCGCCTTCGGATGGTCGACCCGTTCGACGAGCTCGCCTATCTCGGAATGGAATGCCAAAGACTCGGCGCCGCATGGATCGGCAAGAGACTCATAGAGCGTTGTGCCGCCAGCCTCGATGATCGGCCGCCGCCGGAAGTCATGGCCTTTTATACGGTTTATCGTTGTTGTCTTCGCGCGCGCCTGTCGGTCGCTCACCTTCTTGAGCCTCAAGTGCGCACGCCGGAAAAGTGGATTCCGCGCGCGCGCGAATATCTCGCCATCGCTATCGATGCGGCCCAGGCCATCGCGCTTTAGACTGCCGCAAAGACGAACAACGCATCACGTGCCACTGATAGGTAAGCGCTGCCTTCGTGACCATTCGAAGTGAGCGAGGATCATGAGGCTCGCCGCCGCCGCGAAATAGCACCACACCGAGACGAAAGCTTCCCGAAAAAACAGGTAGCTCACAACATAGTCCACGAAAATGATCACGCCGAGAGCGACCACCGCGGGTCGCGACGACAAGAGAAGCGCTGCGA
>JBAQHC010000548.1:0-4704 GCA_049288095.1 Alphaproteobacteria bacterium
GCTCAAGCGCGTGATGATCGCCGGCTCGCCTGATGCGAGGCGCTTCGACGAGGGCGAAATTCCCAAGCCGGTCATAGGCTTTCTCGCAAATCTTCCGTGATCGCGCTCACAAGACGGGCCGCCGAAAGGCTTGGACAAGCGCCTCTCCGCTGGTGAATTATCGCCCCGTCGAGGGCCGCCCCTCGCCCGCGAGTGCTGACCATCCACGTCCAGGGAGGACGCTTTGATCGAACTTTTTACGGCGCCGACGCCGAATGGCATGAAGATCATGATCGCGCTGCAAGAGATGGAGATCGAGCACAAGATCACGCCGATCAATCTGCAAGAAAATGAGCAAAAGCAAGATTGGTACACCAAGCTCAATCCGAACGGGCGCGTGCCGACCATCGTCGATCACGACAACGGCGATTTCCCGGTGTTCGAATCCGGCGCAATCCTCATTTATCTCGCCGAGAAGACCGGCAAGTTCCTGCCCAAGGACGTCAAGGGCCGCTCTTACGTCATTCAATGGCTGATGTGGCAGATGGGTGGCCTCGGGCCGATGATGGGCCAGGCCAATGTGTTCTTCCGCTACGCTCCGGAGAAATTACCGTGGGCGATCGACCGCTATCACCGTGAGAGCCGCCGCTTGCTCGAAATTCTCGACAAGCAATTGAAAACGCATGAGTGGGTTGCCAGCGATTATTCGATCGCCGACATGGCCTGCTATCCATGGGCGCGCGGCGCAGGCTGGGGCGGCATCAATATCGAAGGTCTCGATAGCCTTGCGCGCTGGATCAAAGCGATGGAAGAGCGCCCGGCCGTCAAGCGCGCTTCGCCGCAACGTCCGCCTGGGGCCGCGCCTCAGCAAATGAACAAAGAGCAGCTCGACAAGGCCGTCGAGGGCGCGCGCAAGTTCCTCGCCTGAAGCCACGAGCGCTTTTGCGTGAGAGAAGTTTTGAATGGGGGCCTTCCGGGTCCCCATTTCGTTTCTCCCATAGCGCGACTCCGGTGCCCGAGCGCTCGCTTATTTGCAATTTTTTCTAACCAGCAAGTGAATTTCGAAAGCCGGTTCGTTTCACGCGCGAGCGCGCCAATCGCGCTTGCGATCTAATTGGGCGCCAGCAGGCCAAACTTCAAGCCCCGGACGCCTATTGCGCCCTTGTTGGCTTTGGATCATCCGGCCACGGAGGAACGAGCTTGGTTCGTCCGGGCTTAAGGCCGCCGACCTGGCGCAGGACTTCCGCATAGAGCTTGTCGCCCTTATGGAGCACTTGAAGTAGATGCGCATCCATGCCGTTCGAAGTGGAGTAGAGCCTAAGCTCGATTGAGCCATCGCGGCGCATTTTGGCAGTGCCGATATAA
This sequence comes from Alphaproteobacteria bacterium, assembly GCA_049288095.1. Taxonomy (GTDB): domain Bacteria; phylum Pseudomonadota; class Alphaproteobacteria; order CAWBKL01; family CAWBKL01; genus CAWBKL01. The sequence continues at coordinate 1,345 of JBAQHC010000548.1, forward strand.
CCCGCCTCTTCCGCTTCCCCGATATGAGAGGCTCGCCACGGAAGAAACGCGCCATTCGCATCCGTGAAATCGACATCGCAATAAGCAGGAACGACAGAGGGGTCGGTCATCCGGATGGTCGCCCGAAACGTCGATGTCTTACTCGGCGGCAGCACACGAAGATCGAGCGTCTTCTTCGTGGTTGGCGCCAAGGAGCGCCGGTCCTGGTTGCGCAACACGAGGTAGGGCTTCACATCTTTAAGTATGAAACCGGTGAGGTTCTTCACCTCGCCGTGAATCTTGACGGCCGTGCGGCCAGACCAATCGCAATCCCAGCTGATCACTTCGATGCGTGGCGTGCCTTTGCCCGCTTGATGCGATTGAATCTTCCTGAGCGGCTGTGCGTGCGCCGCGGATATGATGGCAACAAACCCGACAAAAAGCAGTGCAGGTTGCCGCCAATTCATTTCACGTCCCGTTTCATGGCGATGGACGCCAATCGAGATACGTGCCGTCCCGGTCTACGAAATCAATGCTGCATGAGTCTGGACGAACTGCGCTAGAATTCAACGTGATCTCACCGCTAAAGTGCGAAATCTGGTTTGGGTCAAGCGGAGAATCCTCAAGGGGCTTATCCGCGCCCTTGATCACGTCGCCTTTGTTATCCAGGACGACAATTCTCGCCTCAACGCCCAACTTGGAGCGCGCGGAGATGTTCTTGACCGTCCCAGCAACGGTCACTGAAAGACGATTGTTCCAATGGCAACTCCAGTCCGCAAGCTCAAGCAACAAAGAAGCTTGTGGCCTCGCCTTGTGAGTCGCCTCGCGTGGCAGAGGTTGATCAGCCACTGCAGGTGTTGCAAACAGCAAGCCTAGCGCAAGGATGAGCCAACGCTGCTTCATCTGCTCCCCCATTATGACAAGCAGTACTAATTTAGTGGCGCCGATTTTAGTGGGCGCCGATGCGCTAGGGAAGGCGCGGCGGCGGGGTCCAGGGCTTACCGGTCACCGGATGCACATAGTGGAACGGCACAATATCGGTGTGCGGCCAGAGGCGGACGCTATTGTCGACTTCATCTGGGCCTGAAGGATTATTCGGATAGAGATCCTTGGGGTCGGCGCTGAACGGCGCAATGTAATTGGGCCGCGTCTTTGCCCATCCCGTCTCAAAGTCGGCATGGAACACCGGATAATAATGCAGCTTCCAGATCTTCCAAACGCCGCCATCCTTCCGGTAGCTGTTCTCGTAGATGCCGCCTTCCCACCATTGACGCAGAGGCGCATCCTTCGGCGCAACGCTTTCATGCGTGCCACATTGCATCATCGTCCGCCCACGGATTTTCGCCGAATTGCCGTCCGGCGCGACGTCGACGATGAACTGCATCACCGCGTGATCGAGCAGGAAGCCGTGCACGTTGCGATTCGTGCCCTTGGTGAAGCCTTGGCCGAAGCGATCGAGATAGAGGCGCTTCAGGCTCGGCTTGCCGCGATAAATGGCGCCCATGAATTTGCACTCGCCATCATCCGTATAAAGATCGATGACTTCGTTATAGAGGCATTTATCGAGATAGTAGCCGTAGGCGTATTGCAGCTTCCTGACTGCGCTCTCGGCCTCAAGCAAATTGAGGCGCTTCTCCAAGTCTTCGATCGTCGCCATTCCCGAACTCCCGCATTTTTCTTGGCCGCCATGGTTCGACAAGCTCACCATGACGGCAAGTTTCAAAAGTCGTCATCCCGAGCTTGTCGAAGGATGACGAAATTTAAGCCCGCGCGCGCGCGCCGGTTTTGACTGGCGTTCTTTCAGCAACCAGCTTGCTTCCGCCCTTCGCGGGCGTGGGCGCCTTTGCCGGCTTCGCGCCCGGCGCGGAGGATGCCGACGCACCGGACTTGCCGCTCGCGCCGGTCTTCGCCGGCGTTTTCTCGAGCACGGCGCGCGAGCCGCCCTTTGCCGGCGTTGGTGCAGGCGCGGGCTTAGCCACAGCTTTCGCGGCGGGTGCCGGCGCGCTCGGCCGCGTCGGCGATGGCATCACCATAATCTCACGCGGCGGCATCATCAGCTTGCCGTCCTTCTGCGCGGGATTCGGCTTCTTCTTCACATTCGCGGGCGTCATCGAAGGCTTCACCGCCTTGAACTTCTTACCCGTCACTGGGTGCGGATAATGGAACTGCAAAACCGCATGATCGGGCCACAAGACTTGGGTTGTGTCGATATCGTCCGGACCCAGAGGATTTTTCGGATAAAGCTGCGTGTCGTTGAAGAAGGCTACATAATCCGGCTGCGTGTAGGCCCAACCAGATTCGAAATCCGCATGCCACACCGGATTGTAATTGAGCACCTTGATCTTCCAGACGCCGTCTTCCTTCACATACTCGTTTTCATAAAGCGCGCCTTCCCACCATTGGCGCGTCGGCCCCTTCATATAATGCTGGCCCGCTTGCATGTTGACGCGGAAGCGGCCCCAGCCGCGCTTGCCGTCAGGAGAGATACTGACGACATCCTGATACATCGGGTGATCAAGCAGGAAGCCCCAAGTCGGACCGTTGCGGCCGGTGAAGCGCTTGCCGAAAGACTCGATGTAGAGCCGGCGCGCGCCTGCCTTGCCGCGCCAGATGCCGTGCATGAAGCGCACTTCGCAATCCTCGGCGAACATATCGACCACCTCTTCGTAGAGGCACTTGTCGCAGCAATAGCCATAAGTGTGCGCGAGCTTGCGTATCTTCTGCTCGTCATGCACCTCGGTCAGCTCGCGCGTGAGCTCGGCAACTTTTTTTTCCAGCGCTTTGACTTGGTCTTCGACGCTCATGCGTTTGCTCCCTTTTTCTCGTTATCCCGGACGCGATGCAGCATGAAATGCTGCTTCGCAGATCCGGGATCCAGTTGCTTCCTATCAAATGGATCCCGTGTCAGCACAGCGTCACTCCGTGCCGCAGTGCGCACGGGATGACACACAAAACTCAATTCTTCAAATGCAACAGTTTCTCGGCATTGCCGTGATAGAGCTTGTTCCGATCGACATCGCTCACATCGAGCTCGTCGAGCACTTTGATCGTCTCGCGGATATACATCGGCCCCTGCTCGGGATCGTAAGGCGCATCCGAGGCGAACAGCACGTGATCCGCGCCGAAGAAGCTCAGCGCGCATTCCGTTGCGGGCTTCGAACCGAAGGTCGCTGTATCCGCATAGAACATACGGAAATAATCGATCGGCCGCTTCTTCAATTCCTGCAGCAGCTCTTTGTAGTTCGAGCCCGAGGTTCGATTGCCGAGTTGATCGAAGCCAGGTCCGATGCGGCCCTCGAAAAACGGGATCATGCCGCCGCCGTGATGCGTGATGATCTTCAAGTTCGGAATAAGGTCGAACACTTTGGCGAAGACCAGCCG
>JBAQHC010000549.1:0-13203 GCA_049288095.1 Alphaproteobacteria bacterium
TCCTTTCGATTCGTAAGTTCGCCCATGGCTTGCGACGTGCTCCAACGAACTTACGAATCGGGACACTAGCGACATGTGTGATTGACCTTCCTCAAGGCTGCAATGCTCCCGGCAGGCCTTGATACCCTGGCCTAGCATAAGTGAGGGTGGGTCGGGATTGCCGGCGCCACAGAGTTCGATCATGAGATCTATCGCATTTCGCTGCGAAATACCTTACACGGCCTATCTCAATACGGAAGGCGAGGCGCTGAGCGAGCTTCCGGCTTTCGCCAAGGATGCGAAGGCGCTCATTCCGCTCTATCGGATGATGGTTCTCACGCGCCTCCTCGACGAGAAGGCCGTATCATTGCAGCGTACCGGGCGGCTCGGCACCTATGCCACAGCGCTCGGCCAGGAAGCTGTCGGCGTCGGCACGGCGAGTGCGATGCGCGCAAGCGATGTCCTTGTGCCGTCATTTCGCGATCAGAGCGCTCAGCTTTGGCGCGGTGTTACTATTCTCGAGCATCTCCTCTATTGGGGCGGCGATGAACGTGGCAGTGCTTATGCAGGGCCGACGAAAGACTTTCCAGTCTCAATTCCGGTTGCAAGTCATTTCCCTCACGCTGCCGGCGTCGCGCTCGCGCTGAAGATGAAAGGGACCAGCGATGTGGCATTGGCTCTTGGTGGCGATGGCTCTACATCGAAGGGCGATTTCTATGAAGCGATGAATGTCGCTGGAGCGTGGCGGTTACCTTGCGTATTCGTGATCAACAACAATGGGTGGGCAATCTCCGAGCGTCGCCGCGATCAGACCGCCGCCGAGACCCTCGCCCAGAAGGCCGTTGCGGCAGGCATCAGCGGCGAGCAAGTCGACGGCAATGATGTGATCGCCGTGCGCGATGCAGCCGAGCGTGCGTTACAGCGCGCGCGGACAGGCGAAGGGCCAACATTGATCGAGGCCGTTACCTATCGCCTTGGCGATCACACGACCTCAGACGATGCCAGGCGTTATCGGGATGAAGAAGAAGTTCGCCCGCATTGGAAGAACGAGCCGATCGCTCGTCTGAGAACCTATCTGACAAAGCAAAGTGTCTGGACCAAAGAGGCCGAAGAAAAACTTCTGAAGGATTGCCGAGAGGAAGTTGAGAGGGCGGCAAGCTCGTATCTAGCGTCAACGCCGCAAGGCATCGAGGCAATGTTCGACTTCACCTACGCCAACCTGCCGGCCGATTTAGAGGCCCAGCGCGCGGAAGCGCTTGGCACGAAGGCGGGCAAACATGCCTGAGGTCACGCTGGTCGAGGCCATCGAGATGGCGCTTCAGCATGCTATGTCGAAGGATCCGTGTGTCTTTGTTATGGGAGAAGATGTTGGCATTAATGGCGGCGTCTTCAGGGCTACGGACGGTCTCATTCAACGTTTCGGCGCCGAGCGCGTGCGCGACACGCCGCTCTCGGAGACGGTCATCGCCGGCATGGCGGTCGGCGCGGCAGCGCAAGGCCTCAAGCCGATTGCCGAAATACAGTTCATGGGCTTCGTCTATCCCGCGATCGATCAGATTCTCAATCATGCCGGGCGCATGCGTACGCGGACGCGCGGGCGGCTGACCTGCCCGATGATTTTGCGCATGCCATTCGGCGGCGGCATTCATGCGCCCGAGCATCATTCGGAAAGCTTCGAGGCGCTATTTACGAACATTCCCGGTATCCGCGTCGTCATCCCGTCGACGCCGGCTCGCGCCTATGGCCTTCTGCTCGGTGCAATCGAGAGCGGAGATCCCGTCATCTTCCTTGAACCAAAACGCATCTATCGAAGTGTGAGGGAGGAGGTTGAGGACAACGGTGAAACTCTCCCACTCGATCAGGCCTTCACTTCGAGAGAGGGGGATGATCTGACGATCGTCAGCTGGGGCGCAATGATGAAGGAATCGCTTGCCGCAGCGGATGCTCTTTCCTCAGAAGGCATCGAAGCAGAGGTGATCGACGTTGCGACCTTGAAGCCGCTCGACTCGGCGACGATCCTTAAATCAGTCGAGAAAACCGGACGATGCGTTATCGTTCATGAAGCGCCGCGCACCGGCGGCTTCGGCGGCGAGATTGCCGCGCGCATTGCAGAGCACGCGCTGCTCTCGCTGGTGGCGCCGATCCGGCGCGTTGCTGGCTATGATACGGTCATGCCGCTGCTGCGGCTGGAAGGAGACTATCTGCCGTCAGTCGACCGCATTCTCGCTGCTACTCGCGATGTCATGAGCTACCGATGACGAGCTTCAAGCTGCCGGATCTGGGCGAAGGCCTCGAAGAAGCCGAGATCGTTCACTGGCATGTGAGCGTCGGCGATCCGATTGCCGCCGATCAGCCGCTCGTGTCGGTCGAGACAGACAAAGCTGTCGTTGAAGTGCCGTCTCCAATGTCGGGACGTATCGTTTCGCTCATGGGCAAGCCGGGCGACATCGTCAAGGTCGGCGCAGTGCTGGCTGAAATAGAGCCAACCGAGAAGCGCGATATTGAAACGATTGTGGGCATGCTTGAACCTGCGAAAGAGGCGTCGAGGACTTCATCGCCTCCTCCCGCTGCGAGGGAACATAAGGGGCCTCGCGCGAAAGCCGCACCCGCGGTGCGCGCGCTGGCACAAGAGCTTGGTATCGACATCTCGTCCGTGCGCGGAACAGGCCCTGTCGGCGCGATCATTCGTGAAGACGTTGAGAGCGTGGCGAAGCTTGAAGCACAGCGTGCGAAGGTACTCGAAGCAGGCTTTGAGCCGCTGCGCGGCGTGCGGCGCACGATGGCCCGGGCGATGACAAGGGCTGGCAGAAGCGTCGTTCCCGCAACCGTGACCGAAGAGGCGAATGTCTCGCATTGGCCGCATGATGTTGAGGTGACATTGCTAGCCGTTGAAACCGTCGTCACGGCGGCCAAGGCCGAGCCCGCGCTCAATGCAAGCTTTGATGAAACGCACGAGGCGAGGCGGCTCAACGAGAACATCGATATCGGAATTGCCGTCGACACATCAGACGGTTTGATCGTTCCGGTGCTTCGCACTGGTAAATTCAATGGGCGAGATAGTTTGCGTGCCGAGCTCAAGCGATTGATCGAGGCTGCTCATGCCCGCTCGCTTGCTCGTGACGAGATGAAAGATCCGACCATCACCCTGTCGAATTTCGGCGGCCTTGGCGGTCTCTACGCGAGCCTTGTCGTCCTGCCGCCACAAGTCGCTATTCTAGGAGTCGGGCGCATCAAAGAATGGATGGGGCCCGGCCGTGAAGTGTTTAGTCGCTCGCTGCCCCTATCGCTCACTTTTGATCACCGCGCGGTGACGGGCGGCGAAGCAGCGCGGTTCTTGGCGAGTGTCAAAGCCGCGCTCGAAAGCGCAAAGTAAGGAGACGTCCGTGACCTTTTCATTCATTGATGACTTGGGCCCGGAGAAGCTGATCGAGCTTTACGATCCGCGCGCGGGCCTCAAAGCTATTCTCGTTGTCGACAACACAGCTGCCGGACCTTCGATCGGAGGCGTGCGCATGGCGCCGGATGTCAGCGCCGAAGAGTGCTTCAGACTGGCGCGCGCCATGAGCTTCAAGAATGCCGCAGCCGGCCTTGCCCATGGTGGCGGCAAGAGCGTGATCTTCGCCGATCCGGCGATGGCAACCCAAGACAAGGAAAAGCTTATCCGCGCCTTTGCGAGGGCAATCGCCGAGATCGAGGACTATATTTCCGGTCCCGATATGGGAACGAACGAGATCGCCATGGCGTGGGTCAAGGACGAGATCGGCCGTGCAGCCGGCTTGCCGCGCGAGATTGGCGGAATACCACTAGATGAGATCGGCGCAACAGGTTATGGCCTCGCCGCAGCAGCTGAGGTTGCGCAGAATTATTGTGGTCTCAAGCTTTCCCGCGCGCGTATCGCTATCCAAGGCTTTGGATCGGTCGGCATTCATGCGGCGCGATTTCTTGCTGAAAAAGGCGCGGTGATCGTCGGTGTTTCTGACTCACGCGGCACGATCTCGAATCCGGATGGCCTCGATTTGCCAGCGATCATTCGTCTCAAGCGCGAGGGCAAGCGCGTTGCCGAATTCAGCGGCGGCATTAAAGGTCAGGTTGACGCGATCATCGGTGTCAAATGCGACATTTGGATCCCGGCGGCGCGCCCAGATGTCGTTACAATGAAGAATGTCGATCGATTGAGCGCCAAGCTCATTCTTGAAGGCGCTAATATTCCGATCGAGCTCGAGGCAGAGAAAGCGCTTCACAAGCGCGGCGTGATGATCGTGCCTGATTTCATTGCGAATGCGGGCGGGGTTATTTGCGCCGCGGTCGAGTATGCTAGGGGAACCGAAGCGCAGGCCTTGGCTGTCATTGGCGAGAAAATTGCGGCGAACACCGAAGAGGTGCTTTCCTCGGCCAAGCGCGGCGCAATAACACCTCGTGAAGCGGCGATCGCCATGGCAAAGACAAGAATTCAACGTGCAATGAGCTATCGCGGATCGTAACGCGTAGATCGCTCAGGGCCTTGTGGAACCGGGCCATCATACCAGGCAAGATCAATGCCATCGCGGGAAATGCGGCTGCCTGCGATGCCCATGAGAAGTTTCTCCGCCTCGCTTAAGGAACCGATCGCCACGGAGCCTCCCGTCGCGTTCACGAAAGAACAGGCCGCCTCAATCTTCGGCGCCATCGACCCGGCCTCAAACTCAAAATGCGACAATCCATTTGGCGTTGCGTGCTTGATTGCCCTTTTGGCAGGCGTATTCCAATTTGCATAAGCCTCCCGTCGAGACCCGCTTCAAGCCCGGCCAATCTGGTAATCCTTCAGGCCGCCCACGTGGTGCGCGCAACAAGAGGCCGGCGTTGGATGCGGAGCGTCTCGAGAACATGATCATCGATCTATCGAGACATTAAAGTCAATGAAGGCGATCGCATTCTCAAGATGCCGCTCATCCAAGCAACTCTGCGCTCCTTCGGCCCTAACGCTGACAAAGGGCAACTCAGATCCCAGCAGCTATTGATCAAGTTTGTTTCAGAGATAGAGCGGTCTAACAACGCGAGCGTGCACCGTTGGTACGCAGCTCTTATCAAGTACAAAATTGCTTGGGAAACGGAGCTAGAGCGCTGGCGCTTGCTTGAGATCACGAATCTTCCAGCCCCAATCCCTCACCCCGACGATATCGTCATTGATTTCGCCGAGGGCTCAGTTCGGGTTGTGGGTCCTATGACCAGAGAGGAGAAAGAAGAGCGCGATGCTGATTGGCAGTTAGTGAGAGACATTGACGAAATTGTGTCGGACGTTGAGGCGAGGCTACGGCGGGTGCGCAGTCGCGAAAAACGCAAGTCGTTTGAAAGTATTCTGCGGAAGGCTCATCGCCGTCGCCGGCTGATTGTCGACGCAGTGGGTGAGCCGAAAGCGCAGGAGCCTGTGAAAGCCTTGGCCATCACTGACGAGGGGAGTGTCAAGGAGGAAGAGACGTAACCCAACGAGATAGCACTCTTTTCGGCTGGTCTCGCCGTACGTGACTCGCTGACAGCTCACTGATGGACGGCTATTGCGCTGGAAATGTTCGGACCAAGCAGCTTTAGAAATTCAACAGCTGTTGCGTCTTTGACTTTGAGGACACGGCCGCGCCCTTTGATCGTCTCGGAGGTGACAGTGAGGCGTAGACGACGTCTGATCTGCCGTGAGATTGCGGCGCGCACTGAGTGCCGCTGCCAATCAAGCTTTTGGCAAAGCTCTGAGATGGTGATGCCGTCGGGGTGTTGGAGCGAGTTGAGCAGGATCTTCATTTTCGTGCTGCGGTGTTTAGTCTTATAGACGTTCTGTGGTTGCGGCTCCGCGGCAGCTCCGTGCCGGGACCGCATAATCAGCTTGCGTGGTCGCGGCTGTGGCTGAGCGATAGCTTCTAAGATTGGGAAGTCTGGTTGGGCTGAGTGTTCTTGGTTGTCTCGGGTCGCAGATTTTGTGGGGCGGTTAGGGCGAACAGTGGCGCCGGCGATCAGGCGGAAGCCCTGCCTTGTGATTTTAAGACAAAGCGGTCGCCCTAGCCCGTCACGCCGCCAACAGGGCGTGTTGCCAGTTGAAACCCTCACTTGCAGGAGATTGCTGACGATGAGGTCAGCAATCAGCCTGCTCTGACGGCGTGTTGGATTGCGTGGGAAAGGAGCTAGCCCATCGGCGCGGCGGGCGGCGGCTACGAGCATCTCGATCTGAAACTGGCTGAGCCTTGGCATGGGTGTCCCCTGTGCGTGTCCCAGGGACAGCACCGCTCGCAATGGCGCCGAAGTCCAGTCGAAAGTGGGCCTTAAAACGGTCTGTATCCGTCGATACAGGTGCTGTGAAAGGGCGATGCAGAAGCGAGATCCATTTGACTTTAGGGGCACTCGATCGCTGATGGCGTGAGGGTTCAACAAGGGAGTTCACCCATGGATGTTTCACTCTCACTCAATGCCTACATCGCCAAGAAACGAGCCATCATCGATGAGATCGAAGACCCTCGTTAACGGACTACGGTAGCGAGCGCTCTTCTGCAAAAGGCACCGACTTGATCTTGTGCTTCTGGAGTCGCGGCAAGACCTCTGTTCCAATTCGACGGATCTGATTCAGATACATCTCATAGGGCATCGCTCCTCGATTGCATACAAGAAGTACAGTCTGTGCGCCCGCGTTTTCGCACTCGGCTATAATTCGTTCCACGACCTCATCGGCCGCACCGATCGGCATATACTCGGCCGCCGCACAAACTTTCTCGGGCGTCCACCCGCTGCTGAACAAATCTGAATCTTCCGCGAGGGTCCCTTTCGATCCTCGACGCAGGTGATCAAAGGCAGTCGGGCTAAAATAGCCTTTTCGAACATTTTTCTGGGTCACATGATCATAGGTCATTAGCGTGTTGAAGAAATACAAGAGATGAGAGGTGTACTCCTCCAGCGCCCTTTCCTTCGAATCTGCGACGTAGCAATCGACCCAGATGCTGAGGCGGTCCGGCGTGACCTTGCGCCCATACTTGGCTTGGCAATCAGCATAATAACGAATTGTGTCTTCTCGAACCGAGCCGGCTGCCACGCCAGGCGTTATCGATATGTCATTTGCAGCGGCCCACTCGATCGTCTCCTTGGAGCTCGTTATAGGGACCCATACGGGCAGACGCGGCTGCTGAACCGGGCGGGGCCAAATTGAAACGTCTTTGTACGAATAATACCTTCCTTCAAAAGAAAAGCTCTCTTCATACCAAGCGCGCTTCATAACCTCGAAACATTCCTCGAAGCGCTCGCGCGACTCCGCCATTGGAATGTTGAAAAAGTTATATTCTCTTGGCGCGCCACGCCCGACCCCAGCGATAAGCCGCCCCTTGGAGAGACAATCCAACATGGCCAACTCTTCTGCGAGGCGGAGGGGCTCGTGGAGTGGCAGCAGATTTGCGTAGATCAGAATCTTTATGCGTTCGGTTCGCTGCGCTAAAGATGCTGCTATCAGATTTGGCGAGTTCTGTAGACCGTAAGGCGTTCCATGATGCTCGTTGACGGCGATGCCATCAAATCCCATTCGCTCAGCTTCGACCCACGCATCCAAGTGCTGCGCGAACGTATCGATTGCGATCCGTGGATTGAAGTGCTTTCGCCCCAGTTTGGGCATTTGTCCATTTATCTTGAACCTATCAACGTTCTCACCATAGGCTAGCCAATCGAATATGAAAACTTCCACGGTCTTCTCCTCTCGTAATCTATGCACGCGGCTAACCCGTCGACATCGAGCAAGCACAAATTCCAAATTTGAGGGCGCCAAATGAAGCAGTTCGCTGTCATCGTTCACCGGACATCAAAGTGGGATCATTCAAAGTCTCCTGAGCAGCAGCCTGGATTTGGCGGCCACGTCGCATACATGGGCGGACTGGAGAAAAGCGGGGCTATTGCTCTTGCGGGCCTTATGTTGCCAAGCAACGACGTGCTTTTTGTCTTTAACGCTGAGAGCGAAGCAGAGGTGCGTGCCCATTTCGCCTCGGATCCATGGCAGCGCAGCGGCGTTGTTAGGGTCGAACGCATCGAAGAATTAGCCCTGCGAATTGCGAACTTTGGCGGCTCCGCTGCGAAACAGGGTTAGACGAGCGCGACACCAAGATTGCAAATAGCCTTTTTGAGGTTTCAGATAACGCGTCGTCCGCGTTACCTCAGGGGATTGCCGTCTCGATCATGTCTGCAGTTTCGTTCACCGCGACATGCTGGAGATCGTGCGTGTACGGCATTTCCTCCACGCGCCAGCCTTGGCGCCCGCGGAGTTTTTCAGCAAATTTCGTGAATGTGTCGTTCTCGTAGCCGGTGGCGAGTACATAGGTCTTTTGGGCGATGCGCTCTCGCGCGCCCGTCAGCTTTGCCTTCTCGGTAAAGCAGTAGACCGATTGCGGCGTTCGCAACTCCTCATATGTCGCGCGCGCTTTAGCTTGCATGTGAGCATTGAAGCCAACGACGTTTCGACGGGGCGGCGGCACGAGATAATCCCTCGGGTCGTCCGGCACGTGCGGCTCGCCAGGGACAAGATCGTTCAGCGACTCCCCGTCCTCGGGGAAAAAGGCATCCACGTACATAAGTGATTGAATTGTTCCTTCGGGCACGAGTTCCGCCGCGACCGAAATCGGCATGCCGCCATAGGAGTGGCCGACAAGCAGAACGTTCTTGAGCTGCTCATATTTGATCACATTGGCAATATCGAGGGCATGCAGGGAGAGATTGACGGCAGGGCTTGTTAGGTGCGCGCGCTCGCCAAGGCCCGTGAGAGTGGGCGTGAACACATGATGGCCGCGGTCGATCAGCATGTCCGCCACAGGCCGCCAGCGCCAACCGCCCACCCATGCGCCGTGAACGATGACAATTGTTGCACGCTTGTTTGCCATTTTTGCTCCCTTGAAGCCCTACAGGCAGTTAAACGGCCGCAGCCATGCCTTCATTAGCGGAACCCTCCGGCCCGTATTCATTGATCGTCACGCGCCGGCAATCGCGCTTGTAGCGCATTCGGTCGTAAGGTGTTGCTGCGTGCATGGTGCATCTGTTGTCCCAGATCAGAAGATCGCCCCCCCGCCATTTGTGCGAATAAATGTATTTGTCTTGCGTTGCGAATGCGTAGAGCTCGTCGAGAAGCTTGTAGCTTTTTTCCTTGCTCCAGCCGACGATGCCCACAGCATGCCAGCCCATGTAGAGCGCCTTACGTCCGCTTGCCGAAACGCGCACGAGAGGATGCGCTGTCGAGGGATATGCCTTGCGAAATTCCTCGTTGCCGAACTTGACGCCACGGTGCGCAAACGCATCGATTAGATCGTGGAGGGCGTAAAGGTTTTCAATCCGGTCCTTCGTCTCCTGCGGCAGATCTTCATAGACTGCCCGCATGTCGATGTAATTCGTGTTGGCGCCTTCCGGTGGTACGATGTGACCGAGCAGCAATGACCATTTTGTCGGCAAGGAGTTGAACGGGCTGTCGGTATGAAAGCCGTCCAAGATCTCCTGCGTTTTCGGATCCATCTTCACGGGTGCAATATTCCCCTCGGCGTCGAGATTGGTGACATCGAAGAGCTGCGGCGCAATGCCGGGACGGCGGCTTGCTTCGGCTTGCGGCGGCATCTCTATCGTGCCGAAAGCGAGGCTGAATCGAATTTGATCGTCATCATTCAAGCTCGCATCACGCATAACGCAGACGGCATATTTCGCCATAGCGTCTTCGACAGTCTTAATCGTCTCGGGCGTCACCGGCGCTGAAGTATCGAGCCCAATAATCTCTCCGACGAACAGCCGATGAAGCTGATTGATTTGCATTGGTGCCCTTCCTGCCAGCGCGATCAGGCCGAACGCTCGTCCAACACCGCGATGGTCCGAATTTCATAGCTGAGCCGCTTGGGCGAGCCCGGCCGTGAGGTCGGGTCTTCGAATGCTGTATGCGCGGTCATCCGCAAGCTGGCGTCATCTGTGTCGTGGAGCCTGAAGGCAAGCACTTCGTCAGGCTGCATGTTCGGGTAGTAGAACCAACGGTGGTTTGGATTGTACGCGATAACAAAACCGCTTGAGTCGAATCCGCCGGCGAACTCGTCTGTTTCGCGAGTTTCCGGCTTGCCGAAGCTTACCTTCATGAAATCCGTCGGCTTGACACTGCTGGCGTCGCAAATGCCGAGCGGCATGTTCTCCACGGGGCGAACCGGCGTCCACAGATTGATGTTGACGAGCCGTTTCGCCGAGAGCTCATCGGACCGTTCAGGTGCCAGTCTTGCGACCCAAGCACGCATGCTATCGGACGTGAAGTCCACATGCGCCATCAACGCCGGGCCGCCGCCGCCCGCATCCTCCCCGCCGCGGAGAATACCAAGGAATGCAAATACGTCCTTTGCGCCTGTCATCTCGCGAACAAGCTGGCGGGCTAGGGGATGCCAGCGCCTCTCAATCTCCTGCGCGTCGGTGAAATCAATGTCGGTGGGGCGATTGAGCAGGGTGAAACCGTGGGTGCCAAAAGAAATGGTTTCGAGGCGCGCGTTACGAATGCGCATTCGATGATCCTCGAGGGCGAAATTAAAATCTTGGTTTCCCCAAATGCGCCCGCCTTCTGCAGCGCGCTCGGGGTATTTGATAATCGCATCGACGTAGGCCGGGCCTAGGATAGTTGTCGTTGCAGCGCTGGACACTGACGATTCCTCCTGAGTGTTCCACGTGTGGGCTCTGTGGCCGTTTCTTGGTTGGGTGAACACGTTCTGCGAGCATCGCCTGTGGATCGAGCGGAAAATAGTTGCGTGAATTGCCGGCGCGCCCGCTCAAAACCGCGACTTTTGCACTCCTTTTAGGGCCGCCCAGTATTCGCATGGATGCCTCACGCGACGTTCGCATTTCAGTTGCCTTCTCCGGCAGTTCTGGTTCCATATTCCAATGGAGGAACGCCAGTGAACGCGGCAGAGCGCATCTACGCTGCCTCGGCCAGTGACACCGGGGATGTTTCGCGGCTGGCCGAAGTGCTAGCGCGGCGCATCGAAGACGACATCGCATTCGGTAATTTGCCGCCAGGCGATGCGTTGGGATCGCTGCGAGAGTTGTCGGAGCGTTACTCTGTGGGGCGGTCGGTCGCACGCGAAGCAGTGGGGCTGCTTGAGCGACGCGGGCTCGGCAGGTTACGCCCGGGACCCAGCGGCGGCTTCATTTTCGCCAAGCCTCAGCCCGAAACCATCGGCGAGGAACTCGCCAACTATTTTCGCGATGTGGGCATTACGCTCCGACAGCTGATGGACGCGCGTGAAGCTGTGGACCTTATGGCGGCAAGGCTTGCCGCTGCTGCACGCCCGCGCGGGGCTGAACTCGAGCGCTTAACGGCAGTCAGCACCGTAGACGATCCGCTCGGCTTGACGTCGTTGCGCATTGAGATCGCAAGGCTTGCTCGTGAGCCCGCGCTGCTTCTCTTCACCGAATGCCTTAACAGCCTCACTCTTGACTTCGCGCGGCTGGGTGATCGCCCCGCAGACGATCATGGCCGGCACAAGATCAATGCAAGAGCGATGGTCCGAGCCCTGGCGCGGGGCGATGCCAAGGCCGCAGCAGCAGTGGCGGCGCGGAGCCATAAAGAGCTCGCTGCATCGCTTGATGATCAGCACGCGCGGCTTGGTCCAGTGTCCATCACACGCCTCTCGACGACCGAGACGCTACCGGCCATCATCGCGCGCCAACTTGCCGCCGAGATCGCCTTCGATGGAGGCTCTGATGCGCGGCTTGGATCAGAGTGGGAGCTTTGCGAGCGTTTCAGCGTGAGCCGGCTGACTCTCAGACAGGCCATCCGCCTGCTTCAGGACAGCGGATTGGTCGACTCCCGCCGCGGTCGGGGAAAGGGGTTGGTGGTTCGCGACCGACGTTCGGCCGGGATCATTCGAATGGTGCTGGCCTACTTTATCGCCACAAAGATGGACCCAATGACGGCGGGCACGATTCTTTTTCAGATGAACTGCTTTGTGCCGGCACTCGCAGCAGGCCGGGCCGACAACGACCAAAGACGACAGCTTGAAGCTGCTCTTGCGAGCGTGGAGTCTTGCGATCCATTTGATCGCTACGAGCTTCTCGGCCTTGTTCAATGCGTGTCGCGCTTGGCCGGCAGCCCAATCATTGATCTGTTCTCGAGATGTGTGGCTGCCTACGAAGCGCGATTTCGTCCTTCATTGGCGGAGCGGTTGCCGGCAAGCGCGCAGGTCGACTACTTCCGCCTCGTTCGACGGTTGCTGCACCAAACTCCCCCCGGCTCCCATCAGGGACTTGAAAGTCTAAAGGCCGAATCGTCGGAGATCATGCTGGGGATGAGCCGCAATCGTCCGTTCTGAGACTGTGCGTGTGGAACATGGGATGCATGCATAGCCCATAGCCATTGACCGCCCCTAGCCAGCTGAGATTCAACGACCTGCTTTCCACCCAAACGGACATTGCAAGCGTGCGCTTGCACTCTGTGCCGTGGGCCTCGTGGCGACAAAATCGATTTGCGCTCAGTTTCTGGCTCATCGATCTGCGGCCGTTCGGTATCCCTCCTCCTCAGTCATGACCTTGGGGCAGCACCGCTCTGCTGGCCGGCGAAGTCCAGCCGAAAGTGGGAAAGAACAGCAGCCTGTATCGGTCGATACAAAGGCCCTGAAAGGGCGATGCAGAGGCGAGATCCATTTGACTTCAAGGGCACTCGATCGCTGATGGCGTGAGGGTTCAACAAGGGAGTTCACCCATGGATGTTTCACTCTCACTCAATGCCTACATCGCCAAGAAACGAGCCATCATCGATGAGATCGAAGATATCGACGAAGAAACTCTCCTCGATACGCTTGAAGGCATAAACGATCGGAATCGGACAAACACCAACCCGGCGTCCAGCCTGCTGAAAGAATGAGTCTCCTGCTCACGAACGACGCCCAGGGTTTAGCAAAAAAGGCTACCAGTCGCTCGCTTGTGGCGCTCGTTAGGGCGCTCTTCCCCAGCACGCGCAGCTCTCAAGCGGCATGAACTCCCAAGCGCTCGGACCGGAAGAATTCCGTGCGCCTAAGCGGTACTTGGACGCGGCTTGATAAGCCGCGCAGGATGTCCAGCACAAATCATCGCAGGAGGTACGTCATCGAGAACGAGACTGCGGGCGCCAACAATTGCCCCACGACCAACAGTGACGCCCGGAGATATGAAACTTCCCGCTGCGATCCAGACTTGATCTTCAATTCTGATTGGCAGGCAGATGAGCGGAAAGCCGGGCTTTGTATGGTCGTG
>JBAQHC010000550.1:0-5789 GCA_049288095.1 Alphaproteobacteria bacterium
GTGCTGAGGACCTAGACCTCCGAATCGGACGCTTCACCCTCACCCGCTGCTGCAGAAGAGTTTGCAGCAGCGACCTCTCCCTAAAGGGAGAGGTGAAAAGAGCGGCGGAACCCCCATGAGCGAGCACACCAGTAAGACGCGGGCTTCAGAGCCCGGCGCTGATTCGCGCGAGTACGCGCGCCCAACGGGTCTTATTGTTCTTGCCGACGGAACGGTGATCGAAGGCGTGGGCTTTGGCGCCCCGGGCCACGCCGTCGGCGAAGTCTGCTTCAACACGGCGATGACGGGCTATGAGGAGATCCTGACCGATCCCTCTTATGCCGCGCAGATCATCTGTTTCACTTTCCCGCATATCGGCAATGTCGGCACCAATGCCGAGGACATCGAGGCGACAACGCCGGCTGTGCGCGGCGTGATCCTCAAAACGCTGCCGACCGCGCCCGCCAATTACCGCTCAGAAGCGACGCTCGATGATTGGCTCAAGCATCGCGGCGTCATCGGCGTTTCGGGCATCGACACACGCGCGCTCACCCGGCGCATCCGTTTGCAAGGCGCGCCCAATGCCGTGATCGCGCACGCGCCCGACGGCACTTTCAATCTTGCCGAGCTTAAGCGCGTTGCGAAGAGCTGGCCCGGCCTTGAAGGCATGGATCTCGCGAAAGACGTGACCGGACGCCAGACGCGCGAGTGGCATCAAATGCCGTGGGTTTGGCCGGAAGGCTATGGCCAGCAAACCTCGCCGCGCTTCCGCGTGGTCGCAGTCGATTACGGCATCAAGAACAATATTCTTCGTTCGCTTGCCGGCATCGGCGCCGCAGTCACCGTTGTCCCTGCCGACACGAGCGCCGATGACATTCTCGGCCGCGATCCCGATGGCATCTTTCTTTCGAACGGCCCGGGCGATCCGGCGGCGACCGGCGAATATGCCGTGCCGGTGATCCGTAGACTGATCGATTCGGGCAAACCGGTGTTCGGCATTTGCCTCGGCCATCAGATGCTCGGCCTCGCGCTCGGCGCCAAGACCGCGAAGATGCATCAGGGCCATCGAGGCGCGAACCATCCGGTGAAGGATTTAACCACCGGCAAGGTCGAGATCGTCTCGATGAACCACGGCTTCGCGGTCGACCGCGCCAGCCTGCCGAAAGGCACCGTCGAGACACATGTATCGCTGTTCGATGGGTCCAATTGTGGCCTTGCGCTCGAGGGCCACCCGGTGTTTTCGGTCCAATACCATCCCGAGGCATCACCCGGCCCGCACGACAGCCACTACCTTTTCGAGCGCTTCGCAGCGTTTATGACTCTCTAGCGACACTCCCCTCCCCCTCTGAGGGAGGCTGGGAGAGGGATTCCAGACACGCCGATTTCGAGCATCCCTCCCTACCCCCTCCCAGAGGGGGATTATTTGTAGTAATCGCGGAAGTGCTTTGCTGTCCGTCGGGTTGCAACTATCATAAATCAATGGCGATCTACTCCAAGCTCGACGCGCATGGACGAACCACAATCCCCAAACGCGTCCGCGCGTGTTTAGGTCTTATGCCTGGAGACTCGCTTCGATATTCATCTTGGAGCGATGCGATCACAATTGAACGCGCGGCGGTTCGAGACCCGCAATTCGGGACCTTTGGCGAATGGAGCAGTGACGCCGATGAAAGGGCGTATCGTGGTCTTTAGACGGTTCCTTTTCGCGGCATTTGCAATCCTTGTGACGTTGCCCGCCGTAGCGGCTGAGTCTGCGCCAGTGCCTTCGCCGGCGAGCGAATGCCACGCGATCACCAAGGTCGATTTCGACAAGGCGCTTGCCGAGGCCAAAACAAAGCCCGGGGCTAAGGTCTCCACTTATAAGTTCGTCACGCGCATTCTCTATGCCGATGGCAACACCGCCGACTTCTTCACGCGTCACAACAACAAGGCGCATCCCGCCTATGTCCGCCGCAGCGTTGCAATAAACGGCAATGATATCGCCATCGAGACGCAAGGCTATACGGCAGGTTCGGCGCCCGTTTGCGCGCGCTGGCTCAAAGGCTTCGTGAGCCAAAACGGCAAGATCAAAGCGGCGATTGCCAACGCGCCGCAGTGAGCCGCTTTTGATGTGCGCGCCCGATATGCCATGCTCACGGGAGCGACGGCACGAGGGGGCAGCAGAATGAGGTCACTCGCAAGGCTTTGCGCATTTGCTCTAGTTGCGGCACTCGCCGCGCTCGCCCCGCGCGCAAGCTATGCGCTTGAGGTGCTTCATGTCGGGGTGTCCGGCGAACCCGATTCGCTCGATCCGCATAAATCGACGCTGATTTACGCGCGTATCATCAACCAACAAATCTGGCTGCCGCTCGTCTCCTACGACAAAGACGGCAACATGATTGGCGCCGCTGCCGATAGCTGGGAGGTCTCCAAGGACGGCCTCACCTACACTTTCCATCTGAAGAATGGACTCAAATGGTCGGACGGCACGCCCATCACTTCCGCCGATTACGTCTACAGCTTCCGGCGCATGCAAGACCCGAAGACGAACTACAGTTCCGCCGAGCTCTATTATTGGATCAAGAACGCCAAGGCCGTGCATGAAGAACATCATCCGCTCACGGATCTCGGCGTGGGGGCGCCCGACGCGCGCACGCTCGTCATCACGCTCGAACGGCCGAACCCGCTGTTTCTCGTGCTCGTCGGCAACGCTTATGCCGTTCCGGAAAAAGCGATCGAGAAGTGGGGCGGCGCGTGGACCTTGCCCGAGCACATGGTCTGTGCCGGCCCTTATATGGTGAAGGAGCGCGTGCCCGGCACGCGCTTGACGCTGGTCAAGAACCCGCAGTCGATGTATGCGCAAAGCACGGCTATCGATGAGGTCGACGTTTACTTCGTGAACGATGACACCGCGATGACCGACCGGTTTCGCTCCGGCGAGCTCGATCTCGTCTACAGCGTTGGCGCGGCCGAGTTCGATCAGATCGCGAGGGCGTCGCCCGCGCGGGCCGTCGCCTACAACTCCTCCAACACATCCTTCATCGTGTTCAATACACGCAAGAAGCAGCTGGCCGACGCGCGCGTGCGCCGGGCGCTCTCCATGTTGATTGACCGCAACATCGTCGCGGCGAAAATCGTCGGCGGCCGCACGACGCCCGCCTATAGCTTGGTGCCGACGAATTGGCCCGGCATCGCGCCGCGCCACGAGCCGGACTATGCGGCTTGGCCGGAGAAGAAGCGCGTTGCTGAAGCAAAGAAGCTTCTCGCCGCCGCGGGCTATTCCGCGCGAAAGCCGCTTGCGATCGAATATATCTACTATCCATCCAAGGTCGGATCGCGCCTTGCCGTGGTGCTGAAATCCGTGTGGGATTCAACCGGTCTCGTCAAAGCCTCGCTCTTGAGCAAGGAACAAGCGGGCCTTTTCTCGCAGCTTGATTCCGGCGATTTCCAAGCCGCCAGCATCGGCATCGACATGGGGCTCGAGATCGACCCTTATGATGTGCTTTCCGGCGTCGAGCCCGGCGGCTGGAACGATCGCACCGGCTTCAAGAGTGCCGAATATGAATCGCTCATGGATAAGGTGCGCGCCACCGCCGATGCGGGTGAGCGCGCCAAGCTTCTTGGCGAAGCCGACACACTCTGGGCCAATTCGTACACGACGGTTGCGCTCACTCACGCGCCCGCGCGCTGGTTCATTTCGCGCGTCGTGAAAGGCTGGTCGATGAAAGCGGAACCCTATTTCTTCCGCAATCTGTCGATCGAACGAAAGGACGCCGCCGCGCATTAGCCGTCATCGATTTTGAGCTACTATCCGCACGCCAAGCCGCAATGGGAGAAACCGCATGCTGACGCTCTATCATTCGCCACAATCGCGCTCGACCCGCATGATCTGGCTGCTTGAGGAAATCGGCGAGCCTTACACCATCAAATATGTGACGATCCAGCGCGGCGATGGTACAGGCGGAGCCGATCCGGCAAACAAGCATCCTGAAGGCAAGGTGCCTGCACTCGACCACGACGGAAAGCTCGTCAAAGAGTCCGGCGCGATTTGCCTCTACCTCAGTGATGCGTTTCCGAAAGCCGGGATCGGCCCTAAAGTCGGCGATCCAGATCGTGCCGATTATCTCTATTGGTTGTTCAATTATGCGGCGGATCTTGAGCCCGCGATGATCGCACGCATGACCGGCGCAGGCGACAATCCGGCTTGGAAACGCACTTATGACGCCTCGGTTGCCCGCCTCACCAAGGCGCTCAAGGCCGGTGATTACTTGCTCGGCAGCAAATTCTGCACCGCGGACATCTTGTTTTCGAGCGCCGTTCAGTGGATGCGCCAGCAATTCCCGAGCGACGCGGTTTATGATCGCTATCTTGAACGCTGTACCGCGCGCCCGGCCTATAAGCGCGCCGCGCCGAAAGACAAACAGTAGCGGATTTCACGGAGACGCGGAGGCGTACGGAATGCTGCGCCGCCTCCTTTCTCCCCCTCTCGCTGGGAGGGGCTAGAGGAGGGATGTCGAAATGCATGTGCGCTTGTTTAATCCCCCTCCTAACCTCCCCCATAGGGGGAGGGACAAAATTATGTAACTCCGCGCGCTCAATGTCTCCGCGTGAATCGGCTCGCCAAAGGAACAAAACGCCCCACTGCACTTCTCTAGTGCGGCAGGGCGCGGGGGACATCCTCGGCTCAGCGCAACGGGCGAGCCGGAAAACGGTTAATGTCGGGTCTCAGGAATTCGGAGCGATTCGAGCTCGTCCTTGATTCGGAGCTTTTCTCGTTTGAGCTCCGTGATGTGCAGGCTACTACACCAGGGGTGCAGCAATTCTTCTTGGATTTCGGCCTCTAATTTCTGGTGTTTCTCCTCCAACTCGGCGATATGCGACTCTATAGCCATAGAGCATCTCCCTGGTCGTGGATGTCGTTATTAGACCATGTTTTTGATAGTCTGTCAGGCGATTTCTGATCATCTTGATGTATGTCAAAGGCGAGTTTTCCCACCTAGGGGCTTAACCACAAAGTGAACAAACCTCGAATTATTGTCGGACTAACCGGGGCCACGGGCGTCATCTATGGCGTGCGGCTGCTCGATCTTCTGGCCGAGGCCGGCGCCGAGACTCACCTCGTCATAACGCCCGCCGCTGAGCGCACGCTCGCCTACGAAACCAATCTCAAGATCAATCAAGTGATTGCGCGCGCGCATACGCATTATCCGTACGCGGATATTGGCGCGGCGCTCGCCTCGGGCTCGTTCAAGACCGACGGCATGGTGGTCGGCTGCTGCTCGATCAGAACCATGTCGGAGATCGCAACAGGAGTTACCGCCAATCTCCTCACGCGCGCCGCCGATGTTTGCCTGAAGGAGCGCCGCCGGCTGATTCTCATGGTGCGCGAGACGCCGCTTCATCTCGGACACTTGCGCTCGATGGCGGCGCTGACCGAAATGGGCGCCATCATCGCTCCACCCCTTCCCGCTTTTTATGCCCAACCGCAATCGATCGAGGAGATGATCGACCAATCGGTTCTTCGGATCATCGATCTCTTGGGCTTCGAGGCGCCCGCCCTGAAGCGCTGGGGCGAGGATCTGAAGCCCTCGCGCCCGGGCCGCGCGCCGGGCCAGCGCACCAAGGAAGAAAGCGCATGAGCGACAACAAAAAGCTCTGGAATTGGATGCTGGAAGTCTACCCTCGGCCTGGCGTTTCGGAGGGGCTGATCGCGCTTCAGGACCGCGAAGGGCTCAATGTCAACGCGCTCTTGTTTTGCATCTGGCTGGCGTGCCGCAGCGGCCGCCTGACGCTCGATCTTGCGCTCGAGATCGAGCGGCTGAACGAAGAAT
>JBAQHC010000551.1:0-7641 GCA_049288095.1 Alphaproteobacteria bacterium
CCTTTGATCTGTTCTTCGGCTTGCCCGGTCAGCGCATCATTCGTTCGACCGAGCTCATTGCCTATTACAATTTCGAGCGCAGCCGGCCAAAATTTGCGCGCGCCAAGTCGCCCGCCGACTTGCCCGCGCCGCTCCAGCCGATCATCACCTCGCTTCGTGCGGAGCGCCCGGCGGCAATAGGCGATGGTGTACTTGGGCCAAGCGAGGGCCGCTATACACTCCAAAAGACCTCGTTCATCGTCAGCTTCGCTACTGAACAATCAGCCATTCTCAGGACCGATCTCAAACTCCTGGCGCTGCAAAACGAGGTGCTTCACTGCAATGTCACGGCGGGCGGATGGATCGACGCGGCAAAGCCTAAAGGCCAGGCAAAGGAAATCACCGGGTTCACCAGCGAGCGCGGGATCATGAAGTATCTCAGCCCTGAAGACCGTGCGCTCTTGTTGGATGAGGATTGGTTCGTGCCAGGAAGATTTTTCTGCATCGCCCCCCAACCGGGCCAATTCATGCAGATTCTCAATCAGGGCGGCGGCTATGTAATCGAGTTTCGCGCAAATGGCGATCGTCCGATTGGCCGCACCTTCGAGGCCGATTATGCGCGCGTCGACAAATTCCTCGAAGGCTATCTTGCGGGAGACAACATGAACCAAGGCGATTACCGCTTCGCCCCGCTCACGGCCGATGCTGGCCCGGACTCTCTTCCGCGCGATGCCGAAGGCCGCTGGATGCCCGCCCGCGAGAGCATTCTCGCGCCAAAATCACCTTAGGAAACGATCATGGACCGCAAAGCGCTCGACACCTATCTCTCCCACTTCAACAACAAAAGATACGACGAGCAGGCAAAGTTTTATGCGCCCGACGTTTCCTTCGAGCTGCCGACGCTCAAGTTACGCGGGCCCGATGCAATTATCGGGCTCTACAAGGAGTTTCATCCTTGCGTGAACGAGCATGTCGAAATCGAGGATGCGATCTTCGGCGATGGCAAAATCTTTGCCATCGTGCCGTCGCGCTTCGAAGCGATCAAAGACTTCAAGAAATACGGGCTCAATTTCGAAGCCGGCAAGCTCTACGAAAATGTCAGCTTTTGTCTGTGGGAGCTCAAAGATGGGAAGATCTGGCGCATTCGCTCCGCGCGCCACAGCTCCAAGGTAAGCGATCTCAAGCGCTGATCAGCCGCTCGCCGCACGAGGCGCCGCACGCTCGGCTTCGGCTGGCGTGTCGAGCTGGCGCTCAGTCAACACGCGATTGCGGCCCGCGCGCTTGGCGGCATAGAGCGCCGCATCGGCCCGCTTGATCAGCGCTGCGCCATCTTCGCCGGGGCGCAACAGCGCAACGCCAAGTGACATCGTGATCGTGCCGAGATCCTCGCCGGTCGAGCGCTTCATCACGCGCTTCGATTCCACATTCCACCTGATGCGCTCGGCAATCTGCGCGGCGATGTCGATCGTCGCGGTCGGCAAAATCACCGCGAACTCCTCGCCGCCATAGCGTGCCGGGAAATCGCGGTCGCGCACGCTCTCGCGCATGCAATGTGCAACGAGGCGCAACACCTGATCGCCGGTCTGATGCCCCCACGTGTCGTTGAATTTCTTGAAGTGATCGATGTCGCCGATCACAAGGCATAGCGACTCATTATTCTTGACCGCGGCGTTGAGCGCGCTCTCAAACGCCTCATCGAACGCCTTGCGGTTCGACAGCTGAGTAAGCTGATCGGTGCGTGCCTCCGCGCGCGCTGCATCGTAGTTCTCCTGCAGCTTGTTAACTTCGTCTTTGGATTGCTGCAGCCTCTGCTCGAGCGTCTGAGAGCGATTGACCATCGAGCGCGTCGCCGCGACAAGATTGTCGATCATCGCCTTCATCTTGGCCGGGTCTTGCGATTTGTTGAGCTGGCCGGAAACGCCTTGCAAGGTGTCGCCGTAGGTTGTCTGGTCGCGGCTCGCATTCTCCAAAATGTTCTGAACATTTGCGATTTCGGCCGAGACGCTGTTGCCGAGCTCGATGAACGCCTGCTCCGCCGACGACGACCGCGCGAAGAAGCGCTTATGAAGCGCCGAACAATCCTCTTGCGTGATCTTGCCTGCATTCAAGCGATCGCTGACCGCGCGCGAGAGCTCTTGATTGGTTCCCGACACGTGCGAGAACCACAGCTCATAGTTCTCAGGACTCGGAGCGAGCTTTTGCTCGGCCATCAGCTTGAGCGCGCTCTGCGCGAAGTCCGCGAACTTTTGAATCTCTGCGTCGGCCATCTGAAGCTTTGAAGGCGGGCGAAACTCTGTCCGTTCTAGGCGAAAATGAGTAAGACGCGGTTAACGGCCCCGTTCGAAACCGGCAGAGTTCCGCCGATTTCTCTCATTACTAGGGCCCTCGAAAGGCTCACCACAAGCACGCGCACAATCTTCCTCAATCAAATATCAACCGCGTTTGGCACGGCGGCGCGGGGCTGCCGGGCGCTTTTTCGAGATTTTCGCGCGCGTGGCCGCATCGCGCGCCAAGAGCGCCCAGGCGCGCATTTCTTCCGGCTCATCATAAAGCCGCTCGGGCAATTCGAGATAGTTCATCGCAGTAACCTCGCCGGACTTCATTGCGAAGATGAACGGTTTCGAGCCCTCGGCCTCGAAGGCGCCCTTGGTCACTTCGTCGGCCTTCAAATAGACCCGCTCGTCGGAAATGAGGCCGATCATCGCTTCTTCCCAAAAGATGCCGGCACCGCCAAACATGCGCCGGATACGCACGGGAAACGCGGGCGCAAACAGCTCTTCGATAAAGGCCGCATATTCGGGCGATAGCTTCATACCTCACCCTTACACGCTCGCGGGCCAAGTGCCTTCGACCTCATAGGCCTCATCCATTCCGGGCCAGGGCGGCATGGTTACGCCGACGGCTTCGAGCGGCGCGTTGCCATCGCAGCGGAATTGAAAATGCGCGCCTACAGGGATTGCCAGCGAAACGCCGGCCGCTAGCTCGATGATCTCCTCGGCGGCGCCGAGCTTGCGCCACATGCGGCCGCGCCCGGCTGCGATGTACCAAACCTCCTCGACCGTCTTGTGCGCGACCGCTTTCGATACGGCGCCTGGCGCCAATTTGAAATGCGCCATGCTTCCCCGCGTCGCGTTCGCAAGCAGGCGAACTTCGCTGCCATCCGGCGCGATCACATCAGGCTTCGCGGCAAGGCTGCGGCTTACGAATGAGGTCATAGAGGCTCCAAAGCTAATCTTTCATCCCGTCCGAGATCTCGGGCAACGACTGCCCGGCGAAATCTTCACGAATTACTCGCTGTCTTTGCCGCTTAAAAGTGTACTTCATCTCCTCGTGGAGGCGGATAAACGCTTGCTCGGAAAGGTCAATTGCCGCCATTCGTTTCCTCGTTTTTCGAAGATCAATCCCCGTTTTCGCAAACTTCTCGCTGGATTTGAGGGCGAAGCTGACATCGGCGAGGAGCAGCGATAGTTCACGGGCGAGCGCACGGGCCGGCGCGCAATACGCGCCATGCTTCAGCGCATTCATGTTGCCGGGCTGCGCACCACGGCGGCGGCGATTGTGCAAGGGGACGTAGGGCCGCTTGCTCTTGCGCGCGGGTCTGGGTCTATCACTCATGGACGAGATTATGCGCTCACTCGAGCATGCGTGAATTCAGACCGCGAAAATCCCGCGTTACTGCGGAAGCAGACGGGGAAAACTCAGTGGGCGATAATCAATTCACCTCTCCCTTGATGGGAGAGGGCTAGGCCCCGACCGTTTCAGGAGCGGCGGGCTTGATGGTGACGCTTTCGCCGCAGCCGCAGGCATCGGTCTGATTCGGGTTCTTGAACACGAAGCCAGATTTGAGCTTGGTCACTTCGTGATCGATCTCGGTGCCGATCAAAAACAGCACGGCTTTGGCATCGACGAGGATCTTGACGCCCTTGTCTTCGATCACCTCATCGAGCGGCTTTTGCTCGTTTGCATATTCGAGGGTGTATTCCATGCCTGCGCAGCCGCCATTCTTCACGCCGACGCGCAGATGCGAGGCGCTATCGGGCCGCTCGGCCATCAACGCCTTCACGCGCTCGGCCGCAGCGTCGCTCAAACTCACCAGCTTGGGTCTTGGTCTTGCCATCAGGATCTACTCTACTCGGGCCTTCTTTGCGCGTCATTGCCCGGTTTATCCGGGCAATCCAGACTCCCTAGCCTAACATTCAACAGCTGGGGACTCTGGATCCCCCGGACAAGCCGGGGGATGACATAAATGAAACTGCGTCAAAACATATTGAGTTCAAGCTTGGCTTCCTCGGACATTTTGGAAGGATCCCACGGCGGATCGAACACGAGATTAACGGTGACATTGCGCACACCCGGCACGCGCTTGACCGCGTCTTCCACCCAACCCGGCATTTCGCCAGCAACCGGGCAGCCCGGCGCCGTCAGCGTCATATCGACCGCGATATCCTTCTCGTCCGACACATCGATCTTGTAGATAAGGCCAAGCTCATAAATATCGACCGGGATCTCGGGATCGTAGACCGTCTTGAGCTCGGTGATCAGCGCCTGAGTGAGCGCCTCAAGCTCCTCCGGCGGCAGCGTGCCCGTTGCCTTGGCAGCAGCCGTTGCCTCCGCCACCTGGTTTTCGCTGACGCCGTCCATTGCTTCACTCATCGCAAGAAACCAATTGCTTTTTCGACTGCCCCAACAAGCGCGGTCACTTCGTCCTCGGTATTGTAAATCGCAAAGCTCGCGCGCGCCGTCGACGTCACTCCAAGCCGCGCCATCAGCGGCTCGGCGCAATGCGTGCCCGCGCGCACGGCGACGCCGTATCTGTCGATTATCGTCGCAACATCATGCGCGTGCGCGCCTTCAACGGCGAAGGAGATGATCGAACCTTTGGGCTCGGCAAGGCCAAACAGCTTGACCGAGTTGAGCGCGCGCAATTGCTCGGTCGCGCTCCGCATCAAGCGCAATTCATGCGCGGCGACCTCTTCGCGGTCGAACGCGCAGAGCCAATCGATCGCCGTGCCGAGCCCGATCGCCTCGAGAATCGGCGGCGTTCCCGCTTCGAACTTGTGTGGGATCACGCCATAGAGCACGCGGTCGCAACTCACCGTCTCGATCATCTCGCCGCCGCCCTGATAAGGCGGCAGCGCCTCGAGCGCCGCGCGCTTGCCATAGAGCACGCCAATGCCCGTGGGGCCGTAAAGCTTATGGCCGGTGAAGGCGTAGAAATCGGCGTCGAGGTCTTGCACATCGACCTTGAGGTGCACCGCGCCTTGCGAACCATCGATCAAGACTTTCGCGCCAGCCTCGTGCGCCAGGCGAATGACGTCCTTCACCGGAACGATGGTGCCCAGCACATTCGACATATGCGTGACCGCAACCATTTTAGTGCGCGTCGAGAGCAGCTTCTTGAAAGCCTCGAGATCGAACGCGCCGTCATCGGCAACCGGAACCCATTTGATCACGACACCCTTGCGCTCGCGCAGGAAATGCCAAGGCACGATATTGGAGTGGTGCTCCAAGAGCGAGAGAATGATCTCGTCGCCCTCTTTGAGACCGAGGCCGAACGAGGAGGCAACGAGATTGATCGCCTCGGTCGATCCGCGCGTGAAAATGATCTCAGCGCTCTCGCGCGCATTGATGAATTTCGCGACCTTGCCGCGCGCGCCCTCATAGGCCTCGGTCGTCTCGTTCGCCATCTCATGAAGGCCGCGATGGACATTCGCGTAGGAATGCTCCATGTGCCATTTCATCTTTTCGATCACGGCACGCGGCTTTTGCGCCGAGGCCGCATTGTCGAGATAGACAAGCGGCTTGCCGTGGACCGTGCGCGAGAGAATCGGAAATTCCGCGCGGATGGCCGTTGCGTTGAGAGAAAGCTTATTGCCGCTATCAGGCATCGCGCACCTCCGGCAATGTTTTCAGCCACGCGCGCGTTTCTTCACGCAGGAAATCACGCAACGCCTCGTTTTCGACTTTTGCAAGCCCCTGCTCAAGAAACGCTTCAACGAGCAACGCGCGCACTTCGTCTTCCGGTATGCCGCGCGAACGGAGATAGAAGATGGCGTCGCTGTCGAGATCACCAGAAGCCGCGCCATGCGCGCACTTCACATCGTCGGCGAGAATTTCCAGCTCAGGCTTTGAATCGAATTCGGCGCGGTCGGAAAGCAGAAGGCCACGAATTTGTTGGTTGGCCACTGTGTGCTGCGCGTGCGGCGCCACGCGGACGGCGCCTTGCACGACGCCCTTGGATCGGCCCGCGAGCACAGCGCGCGCTTCCATGTCGCTCGTGCAGCGCGGGCTCGCGTGATCGATGCTCGCCGTGAGGTCAAAATGCTTTTCGCCGGAGAGAAGCAGCGCGCCGCCGAGGCCGAAATGCCCGCCCTCGCCTTCAAGCCGCACTGAAATCTCCTCGCGCGCAACCGAGGCAGCGCTCCCTTGCACGAACAAACGATAACTTGCTTCCGCGCCGAGGCGCGCATCGCTCCGGCCGAGATGAATTGTGTCGGCATTTCCCTTGATGAGCTTGGCGTGCGAAAGCTGCGCGCCTTTGGCGAGCTGCACGATCGTGTCGCAAGTTGTGAGGCTCGCGGCACCATCGCTCGAAAAGATTTCGAGCACATCCGCGCTCGCGCCCTCTTCGAGCACAATCAAATGCCGCAGATGAACCGAGCCACGCGCTTCGAGCGCCGCGCTGTGGTCGAGCACGATCAGCGGTGCTTTGACGCCCGCGCGCACGCGGATCACCGCGCCATCGCGCGCAAGGCCCGTGTTGAGCGCACGCACGGCGTTCGCACGCCCATCGACCGCGCCCTCGAAGGCAAGGCGCACGATCTCCGGCGCGGAGGCCATCGCGGCGCGGAGCGGCACAAGCTCGACGCCTTGCGGCAAGGCGCGGCCCGCGGCGAGATCAACGCCGACGATGCCGTTGATCACGGGCACGACATGGGCACCGAGGCGGAGCGCCAGCGCTCTATGCGCAACCGACGAGGCCCCACGCAAAGCCGCGCCCGCGAGCGGCGGAAACGGCTCACGCAACAGGGCATGCAAATCGGTGAAATGAAACGCTTCGACCTTGCGGTCGGGCAGGCCTTCGGCAGCAAACGAGCGCAGCGCCGCATCGCGCGCTTCGGCAAGCCATGCCGGCGCGTGCGGCGTATGAGGGGCCCCGCGCGCAAAGGCGCGCTCGGCTTCCGTCATCGTGGCTCGTTGCACTTCAACCATTCGTCACGCCGGCTCCGCGATCACTGCGTCATAGCCCTTGGACTCAAGTTCCAGGGCCAAATCTTTCGAACCCGAGCGCACAATCTTACCGCCCGACAAAATGTGCACTTTGTCCGGCACGATGTAGTTCAACAGCCGCTGATAATGCGTGATGACCAGGAATGAGCGCTCGCGGCTGCGCATCGCGTTCACGCCTTCTGCAACGAGCTTCAGCGCATCGATGTCGAGGCCCGAATCCGTTTCATCGAGAATCGCGAGCTTGGGTTCCAAGAGCGCCATTTGCAGCGTTTCGTTGCGCTTTTTCTCGCCACCCGAAACGCCCACATTCACCGCGCGCTTGCGCATGTCTTCGTTGATGCCGAGCGTTTTAGCTTTGGTGCGCACCCGGCGCAGAAACGACGCTGAATCGATCTCCGCTTCGCCGCGCGCTTTCTTTTGTGCGTTCAGCGC
>JBAQHC010000552.1:0-11319 GCA_049288095.1 Alphaproteobacteria bacterium
GGTTTGCATCGGCGGGTGAGGGTAATCGAAGAGCGCCGCCACACCCTCACCCTGCCCTCTCCCTGAAGGGAGAGGGTTCTGAGGCCTGCTTCCCAGGCGTCAGAAGCGCTTTGGCCACGCGCTCGCCGCTGTCAACGCCACCGCGCATGAAGCCAAGAAAATCCGCGCTCGTGTGTTCACCCGCAAATTGCAGCGCGCCGTCAAATGCGGGTGTCGCCGCCACTTCCAGAAGTGTCGTGTATTGGCCGACCTTGGCGCTCGCATAAGAGCCGCGCGTGTGCGGATGCTTTGCCCAAAAGAACGAGGCGATGTTGGACGGATCGAGGCTGTCGGCAATCGCAGGCGAAATTTGCCTAAGCCCGCTTTGCATCGAAGCAAGGGCCTGGGATTCCTCCTCAACGCCGCTCAGGAAATTCGTGAGAATACCGCGCTTGCCTTCTTGTCCGCGGCTCGTATCCCAAACAACCTGAAAATCCTTGGAGTAAAACTCGCCATCGGATTTGACGGGCAGCTTCGCGGTGCCATCGGCCCACGGCCGGCTGGTTGTGCCCACCATCACCTTGGCATTGTCGCCATAGCCGAGCTCTTTGATGCACTTAAGCTTAGTCGCATCGAGGCCGATCGCGTCGATCCCCGCAACGTCGCGCAGGCGCGTGAACGGCAGCGCCATGACAACGATTTCGTGCGTGGCTTTAGCGCGGCCGGCGGGCGTTGAAAAGACGAGACTGAACGCAGCCCTGTTGCGCCCGATCGATTCGAGCGCGAACTTGGGTTGTGTCTTTACGCTCGGGCCGAGCTTGGCAAAAAGCGCATCCGGCAGCGCCTGAGAGCCGCCTTCGATGCGGAACACCTCATCGCTCTTGCCGAACATCGCAAAGCCCGACTTTGCGCCGGTTTCGGCACTAATAAGGTCGACGAGATTGAGCGCGGATTGTTGATTGGTCGGCAGGCCATATTCGCCCATATAGGCAAGATCCAGGAGATCGATCGCCCAATCCGGCGCGCGGCCACGGAATTGCGCGAGATATTGAGCGATGCTCATTTGATCGAGCGTGCGCGCTTGCTCAGTCCAATTATCATTCGCATCGGTCAATAGCTGTTGATCGAGCGATATCTGTTTGGCGATCGTCAGAAAAGCGCCTTTGCCATGGCGGAGCATGTCCCGCTCGCTGCGCAGACGCCCGCCGAGATAGTAGATGTCCTCGCCGCCATTCTCTTCGAGCTTCAGGCGCTGGATGCCGACACCCACTTCCTTGGCCAGTGAGATCAGCGGCGCGTGATCCGTGTCGACAAGCTCGCCGCCAAGCTCGCACAGCATGCCTTCGGAATTGAAATTGTGCTGGGTGTACATGCGCCCACCAAAGCGCGAGCTCGCTTCATAGATTGTTGCGTGTTTGCCTGCTTGTGCCAGGCGATAAGCGACCGTCAATCCAGCAACACCGCCACCAACGATCGCAATGCTGGACTCTTGCTTATTCCCATGGCCCAAGCCAAGCGGCGCGCAAGCGGCCAGCGAAGCGGCGCCAGAAAGCAGCAACATCTGGCGGCGCGTAAGGGCCGAGGCGCCCGCCTTGCTGGAGGCTCCCGCGGCGTTCAGGGCGCGCTTCACAATCGAGAATAAGCGTGTGCGAGCCATGGATCCCCCTGAGAGGCCGACTAGATGAGATGAGATGCGACGCTTGCAGCGCAATCACAACAAATCCCCTCTCCCCTTGTGGGAGAGGGCTAGGGTGAGGGGTTGAATCAAAGACTCTTGCCCCACCCTCACCCGAATTGCTTGACGCGTTCGTCAAGCAATTCGACCTCTCCCATCAAGGGAGAGGCGATTCCCACTACACCCGCGCGGGAGCGAGGACGAAATCGAAGTCGACGCGCGCATCGGGCCGATGCTCGAGGTCAAATTCCAAATTCGCATCCTTCGGCACGCGCTTGGCTTCGGCGATCAGCGATTTGCGCACGCCGAACACTGCATCGGAATCAAGATACTCATCGCCCTTGAAAAAAACTTCCGTGGTGATCGCACGCATGCCCGGCGCGCGCAGAATAAAATGCAAATGCTTGGTGCGCCACGCATGGCGATCGGCCGCGATGAGCAACTTCCCGACCGGGCCGTCATAAGGCACGGTGTAGGATTTCGGCAAAACCGTCGTGTAGTAATAGCGGCCCTGATCGTCGGTCTCGAAAATACCGCGTAGATCCCATTTGTCTTGCTTGGGATCCTGAATCGGATACATGCCTTCGCCATCCGCCTGCCACGTATCGATCACCGCGCCTTTGATCGGCTGGCCCATGGTGTTGCGCACTTGGCCGTTGACGAGAATGGTGACGCCTTCGCGCCCATCAGCCAGATGCTTGCCGAGCGCAAACTTCGGCGCCTTCTCCAGATAGAACGGCCCCAAATTGCTGCCGGGCGTGCCGCCGCCTTGCGTGTTGATCATGTCAACGAGCGCGGAAAGTCCCAGCACGTCAGACAAGAGAATGAATTCGTGCCGCTCAGGCGTTGAGATCTTCCCGCAATCGTAAAGGAAGTTGAGCGCGGTCATCCACTCGGCATGGGTCAAGTTCACTTCGCGCGCATAATCGTGCAAATGCTCGATCAGCTTGTCGATCAGAAGCGCAAAGCGCTCATTCTTGCGGTTCGCGAACGACTC
The DNA here is from genome assembly GCA_049288095.1 of Alphaproteobacteria bacterium. Lineage (GTDB taxonomy): Bacteria > Pseudomonadota > Alphaproteobacteria > CAWBKL01 > CAWBKL01 > CAWBKL01. The sequence continues at coordinate 2,652 of JBAQHC010000552.1, forward strand.
CTTTGTCGCGTCCGTGATCGTCATTTGGTTGAGTTCGCGCATGTCGAGGCTCCCTGCCCTCATGGGATTCATTTTGGGTAAGGATGGCGCCTCAACGCCGGAACTGTCTAGTGATCACTGAGCGGTTTGGCCGCCTTCTTCCTGAAGACGAAGCGCGCCCGCCTGGCTCTCGCCCAATTGGAACAGCCGCCGCAGGAATCCGGGCGCCAAGGCAGAAAGCGGGTTCACTGTCACCTGCGGATCGCTTGTCGTGCCAGCAATGTTGTAGGTGAAGGCAAAAATGCCTTCGCCGGGGCGCGAGACCAAGAGCTGGCCAAGTACCGGCACATTGCCGAGCACGCTGTTGAGCGTATAGGCCGGCACGATGGTCCCGTTGAGCTCCGTCAGCTTTTGCTTGCGATCAACAACGCCTTGCATGGTGAGGCCGATCGCGGGGCCGGCTGCGCGCCCATCTTCGATGCCGAACTTGCCTTTATCGTACCAGAACGGAACGTCGAGATGAGTGAATTGAATACCTTCACCGCTCAAAAGATCGCCGATGCCTTGAAGCGATCCGACGGTGAGCAGCTTGGCAAGAATCGGCGCGTTAACGACACGAAATTCATCGATCTTGAGCCTGCCGTTCACCGCCATCTGCTTATGCGGCGAGATGGGCGTCGTTAGTGGTGGCTCACCACTCGGCTGAAGCGATGCCTCGCCCTCGGTAAGCCTTGCACGCAGCGCAAGGCGCCCACCGAGCACGCTGTCGATGCCTGTCGCTCCCCTGACGAGTTGACCGGCGTCGTTCGAGGCAATGACAAGCGAGCGTTGACTGTCGGGGCTGTCGATCAAGCTCGCGGAGAAATCACCCGACGACTTGACGAATTGCCCGCGCACGTCGACGACACTCAGGTGCGGCCCGGTCGAAGCCAGCGTGGCTTTGAAGTTTCTGGCATTCACGCCGCCGCGCAGAACGACAGAGTCGAGATTGGCGTCGACGCGCCACGGCACTTTGCCGATCGCATCATTCTCGTCGAGCGCGTCTTTTAGGATCGGCGCGATGTTGAGAAACGCGCCGCTCACGCGCACGGCCAAGCCATTGCCGTTCTGGCGGCTCACATTCGCCGAAGCATCGGCGACGCCCTCCAATTTCAAATGCGGGAAATTCGCCGAGATCAGCTTGCCGTCCGCTGCAAGCTCGGCCTTGCCGTCGATCGCGATGCCTTTTCCCGTCGCACTCGCCGATTTGACGGAGACGGCGCCGGCTTCCGAAATCGCGACATTGAGCGCAACCAGCGTCGGAACGCCGGAGCGTTTTGAAAAGCTATATTCGCCGAGATCAACCGCCGAGGGCGTGAAGTCGAGCTTGCCGGAAAGCTGGCGCAGCTTCTTGCCCTCGCCCCTGATCTTCAGGTCGACGGCAACCGGGCCCGTGACATAGGTGCCGGTATCGAAGCCGAGACCGGCGCGCGCTTCATCATCGAGCGTCGTCTTCACTGCAAAATCAGTCGAAAAGCCGCTGCGATCGTGAAACTTCTCGTGCCAGACGACATCCATCGGCGCGCCGTCGAGCGCGAATTTACCGGTCGAGGAAAGTCCGGCCTGCGTCACTTGCACATCAAGCGCGCCATGATCGATCGTGACGTTCGGCACGAGCCCGGTGAGCTTCACATCGCTGCCCTTCGCACTCACGCGATAGATAAGAGCCTGCTCGGAAATATTGCTTTGTTCTGGAATCGTGAGCGCGATATCGAATTCCGCCTTCCCGGAACCCTGCTCCGGCTTTAAGCCGTAGCGCGCCAGTAGCTTGAGTGGCGGGCTATCGATGATGCGCAAGATCTCGCCGACCTCGCCGTGGCCTTGCACGTTTATGTCGATGTTGCTGCCCATCTTACCAAGCTCGGGGATCGCAACATGACCTGCGGTGATCTCGCCGCTCAGCACCTTCGCATGGCGCAAGTCGAGCGCGAATGTGTGCGGCGTCAGCGTCATGTCGGCAGAGGCTTCTGCGAGCGGCGGCAAGCCGAAGACATATTCGGTCACGCCGTTGTCGATATGAAAATCGAAGCGCCACAAGTGATCATCGATAGTCTCGGCGGCGAGCGCGCCTGGCGGGGCGGCAATCCGGAAGACACCTTTGGTCAACTGCCCCGAATGAACGTGACGCGTCACCCAGAGCCTCGCATGCGGGGCAATCGTTAGCGGCCAATACTTCGCAAGGTCGGCCACTTGAAAGCCCGCGACATTCGCCGTCAGCCCGAGCGCGGGAGAGCCGGCCCCCGCACCGATCGTACCGGCCGCATCGATCTTCGTCTGCCCCACCGCAATCGATGCGGAATTGACATTTGCGAGCCATGCATCGCCGAAACTGATGCTGGCTTTCACCGCCGCGCGATCGATGGCAATCGGATCGGGGAAACGAGCGGGCCAAACCAGAGCGACATTGCTCGCGCTCAGATCGGCATCGACGCCGGTGATCGTAAGGCCTTTGCCTTGGGCCGTTTTGAGCTTGGCTTTGCCCATGAGCTTGGCGTGATTTCCGCTGGCTTCGAAGCTCAGATTCTCGATTTGGACGTCGCCGCCCTTCGGCCAATAAGTGCCACTGAAGCTCGCGCTTTGAACCGGAACCGGCGGCGCCGAACCCGCAGGCACGAATTTGCCCGGCTCTGCGGCGAGTGAAAGCTGCGCGCGGCTGATCACGCCATTCGCGCCAAGCGACAGTTGCGCAATGCCGCCGACCGCGACATCGAACGGCTTGAGCGGCGCGTAGAAGCTCGAAATACCGGAAAGGCCCGAAAGTCCTACCGGCGTGAAGCGCGCAATGATCACGCCGCTGCCTGCCTTGCTATCGAAATTGCCGTCGAGCGTAAGCGCGGTGTGCTCGCCGGCGATTTCGGCCGGTGCATTCATATGGCACTGAAAGCCGTGGTCCAGCCGCTGGAACATCACGCGCGAACCAGGCGCGCGGATCGTCGCGCCGGTGCGATGATCGATCAATGTAATGTCGGCGTCTTTGACGTTGAGCTCGGCGAGCGCGCCGAGTCCGCCCTTGCCATTCGATGCGAGAAGGCGCGCAAGCACCAAGGGAAAGAGATTATCGCCGCCGGCCTGTTTGCTCGGCGCGCCAATCGAGAAGGCGCCATTGACGTCGCGCTCAATGATTGCGGAAGCATGATCGAGCCGGATGCGCGTCGGCGCGATCACGCCGGATTTCCAGCCGGTCATGGCAAGGCCGAGATCCAAATCCGGAATACCGGCAACCCGGTTGCCGGCGCGGTCGATGAAGCTCACGCCGATCACACGCAGCTCGATTGCATGCTCGGTCGGCGACCAATGCATGATCGCGTCCTTCACCTCGACGCGCGCGCCGCCCATCTGTTCGGAGAGCACTGCGGCGATAGTAGGCGCGAGAAAGCGGAGCGAGGTGGGCCCTGAGGCGATCTTGATGGCAAAGACCAGGCCGCCCACCACGAGGACGGTCATCACGCCGGCCACGAACTCCAAAATGTGTTTCGCCGCCGGGCGGATCACGACGTTACCGACCTCAAACACCAATTACGAAGCCCACCCTGCCCCGGCGCGGCTATTCCCGAGTCCCCACCATGCTCGGACAATCGGAGGCTTCAAATTTCACTATAGGCGCGCGCGCCCGCCGAATCCATGTTTCTTACCGCCTAGCGCACGCGATAACTTCGTCAGCATCGTGACGCCAATGGGAGTTCGTGGCCCTAGGCGTTAACAGCGCCTGAACGGAGCAATTCATGTCGAAAGCCCTCGAAGCCGGCGATAAAGCGCCCGCCTTCTCGCTTGAACGCGACGGCGGCGGCAAGGTGGCGCTCAAGGACTTCAAGAGCACCCCGCTCGTGCTTTATTTCTACCCGAAGGACGACACACCCGGCTGCACGACCGAGGCGATCGGGTTCACCGGCAAGCTCAAAGCGTTCGAGAAGGCTGGCGCCAGCGTCGTCGGGGTGTCGAAGGATTCAGTCGCCGCGCACGATAAGTTCAAGGCCAAGCACAAGCTCGGGGTGATTCTTGCGTCCGACCCCGAAGGCAAAGCCTGTGAGGCCTATGGGGTCTGGAAGGAGAAGAGCCTCTACGGACGGAAATTTATGGGTATCGAGCGCTCGACCTTCCTCATCGACGGTGGGCGCATCGCTCAGCTGTGGCGCAAGGTTAAGGTGCCCGGCCATGTCGAGGACGTACTCAAAGCATTGGGCGCGCTCTAAACAGTGTATTTGGGTAACAGAACACTGCCTCCCAAATGCACCACTGCGGCTTTACCGCATCTTCATCGATTGCCCGTCAAATTTATCGAGCAGGTATCGCGTCCTAAGTCGCTAATTGATCGTTAAATTTGAGACAAGCGCGGCCCACGACCTTGCTTTTATATTCACGATCTTGTGGAATAAAATCGGGAGTTGGGTCTTGTTTTGTTGAAGTGTGGGGGCCATGGCGAAGGGTCCGCTCGCCGGCATCGTAAATCTTTTCAACCGGCTCTTTCCGGAGCGGCAGCTCTATCACCGGAGCCACGGACAAGTGCGCTTCGTGTCGATGTCGGCGCAGACGCAAATCGCGCTGCTCATCGTCACTCTCGCCTTCCTGGCCTGGGTGGCGTACGCCTCGGTCAACGTCGTCTTCAAAGAGCAGATCATCTCCGCAAAGGAGCGCAATCTCGTCGCTATGCAGGCGAACTACGAGGTGCGCCTTGCCTCCGCCCAAGCGGCTTATGAGCGGCTCCATACATTCCTAATCCAGGCCGAGGACCGCTTCCAGCGCGAGACCGAGCTTTTGCGGCTCAAGCAGTCGCATCTGGAGCAGCTTGTCAGTCGCAAAGAAGACATCCACCGCGACTACGCTTCGCTGCAAACGCGAATCTCTGTGGCGAAGGATGAGCCGCCGTTGCCGGCCGATCAAAACCGCATGATGATGGAAGTGACGGCGCTTGATCCTGCGCCGCGCATCTCGCGCTCGACGCTCACCGAGACGAAGGCCGAGGGCATCAAGATTCTCGGCACGATCGCAGCGCTCGCCATCCCTAAGAACAACGAGAAGCTGCCGGTCGCCGCATCGGCCACCAGCCAGTTCTCTCATCTCGATGCCAAGATCGCCGGCATGCGCGCCGCGCAGCGCGACATGGTCATGCGCTTCGAGGAAGGCGTCGAGCACGACATCAACAAGGTGACCTCAATCCTCGATCTCACGCAGCTTGATGTCGATGAGCTTGCCGATCATGCGCGCAAGGAAGATGCCGCGCGCGGCACTGGTGGCCCACTGTTCACGCTCGACGATATGGCAACGCAACTGCAGAACGATCCGACCGGCGATCAGTTCTCACGTCAGATGCTCCGCCTTGCCGACAAGATCGACCGCCTGACCTTTTTGAGCGAAGCCTTGGAGCGCACTCCGCTCGTCAAGCCTGTGCTCGGCCTGCCGGTGTCGTCGGGCTTTGGCGCGCGTCTCGATCCGTTCACGCGCCGCGTGGCGTTTCATTCCGGCACTGATTTTCCTGGGCCGTTCAACACACCGGTCTATTCAACCGCACCTGGAACTGTCTCGCGTGCCGGCCGCTACAGCGCTTACGGCCGCCTTGTCGAGATCGATCACGGCTTCGGCTACAAGACGCGTTACGGTCATCTTAATGAAATTAAGGTAGAGGTTGGGGACCAGGTACGGTTCCGACAGGAGATCGGCCTTATGGGCTCTACCGGCCGTTCGACCGGACCACATGTTCATTACGAGGTCTGGTACGAAGGCAGAGTTCTAGATGCAGAGCATTTCATCGAGGCTGGGCGTTATGTTTTCCAAGACTAAGGGCGTGAGAGACGCGAGAGACGTGAGCGAGTTGGCGCCAGCGCCACCGCCGACCAATCAGCAAGCCGCGCGCCGCCCTTCGCGCGCCGCGCCGTCCATTATTTCGAACGACATGCTCGTGGCCGGCGCGCTGACCGCGGGCGGCGACATTCAAGTCGACGGCAAAGTTCAGGGCGACATTACTTCGGGCTCGCTGACGGTTGGTGAGAAGGCCGTCGTCGAGGGTGAAATTCTCGCCGAAGAAGTTGTCGTGCGCGGCAAGATCATCGGCTCGATCAGGGCGCGCAAAGTCCAATTGTGCTCGACCTGCCATGTCGAAGGCGACATCTATCATCAAGCTCTCGCAGTCGAGACCGGCGCCTACTTCGAAGGCAATTGCCGCCATTCGGATGATCCAATGAAAGAGAGCGTGCCATCCTCCGGCCGCCGCTCAGCCCCGTCAGGCAGCCGCCCCGGCACGGGCCCTGCGCCGCGCCCAGATAATGTCATCCCGCCCTCAGCTACTGCAGTTGCTGTCACCTCAGCCGCGCCGCCAACGCCCGGCCCACGTATTCCCGGCGGGTTGCTCGGCCGGCCCGCCCCAATGATCGCGACACGTCAAGGCGCGCGCGACCGCACCGAGGGCGATCTCACGCCCAATGGCAAGAGCAAGTAGCAGCCTACCGAACTACCCAGGCGGTTGAGGCGCGCGTTCGAACGCGGCTCTCACCATCGCCTGGGCGATTTCGGCCTCGCCTGAAATCGTCCGGTCTGCGCCGAGCTTCACAAGGTGATCCGCCTCTTCGGCCGAGCCAATGCCCGCGATCACTTTGAGCTTTGCGTTCGCCGCTTTTGCCTGCTCGGCGATTTGACCGGCCTCGAATGCATCGGGGATTGCAATGAACAGACAACCCGCATGCTTGAGATCAGCTTCAGCGAGAATGTCGGGGCTCGCGCCATTGCCACAAATGAAATGCGCGCCGGCCGGCTTGGCCTCGGCCTCTTCAAGCTCGATGACGATGGTTGGAACGCCGCGCCGCCCGAGTGCCTCCACCAGTCTCCGCCCCAATCTGCCGTAGCCGATGACGATTGCATGCGGTTCGGGCTCCGGGGCTTCTGCGGTTTGCGCAATCGCTCTCTTCGCTTTGGCGCGCCGCTCACTTCGCTCACGCAAGACATGCATCATCGGATTGACGAGGATGGAGGCAATCGATGTCGCGAGAATGAGATCGCGTGCACCGGACTCGAAAATGCCGAGCGTGATGCCAAGCCCTGCAAGGATGAAAGAGAATTCGCCGATTTGCGCAAGGCACGACGACATGAAAAGCGCGACGTCATGCGACCGGCCGGAAAGCCGCATCACGCCATAGGCCACGGCCGATTTGCCGATAAGGACGACGATTACAGTGGCTGCCAACGGCAACGGATTACGCCATATGATCGATGGATCAACCAGCATGCCGACTGACACGAAGAACAACACGGCAAAAGCATCGCGCAGCGGCAGGATCTCGCGCGCGGCTTGCTGGCTGAGCGTCGACTCGGCGAGCACCATGCCCGCAAAGAACGCGCCGAGCGCGAATGAAACGCCGAACAGCGACGCAACGCCGAACGCCGTGCCGAAAGAGAGCGCCAGAACAGCGAGACGAAACAATTCGCGCGAGCCCGAATGCGCAACGAAATGCAAAATCATCGGAATGAGGCGCCGCCCGATCACGAGCATGACAAGGACAAAGCCAATGATCTTCGCAAGCGTAAGACCAATCGCGGCGAGAATATCCAGGAGGTTCGTCTCAGCACCGCTGCCAAGGCCTACAAGCGCCGGCACGAGCACGAGCGCCAGCACCATCGCGCCGTCTTCGACGACGAGCCAGCCGATGGCGATCCGGCCACGTTCGGTTTGAAGCTCGTGATGCTCTTCGAGCACGCGCAAGACGACGACGGTGCTCGCAACCGAAAGCGACAAACCGAATAGCACCGCCGACGGCGCGGCCCAGCCAAGTGCAAGACCGAGCCCGGAGCCCAAGAACGTCATGATGGCGATCGCCGCGAGCGCGCCCGGCAACACAATGCCGCGCACGGCCCTTAGCTCTTTGACGGAGAAGTGCAAGCCGACACCGAACATCAACAGCGTGATGCCGATATCGGAGAGCTCGGTTGCGAGCGGTTGATTGGCAGTGAAGCCAGGTGTGTGCGGCCCAACCAAAATGCCTGCCAGCAGATAGCCGACGATCGGCGAAATGCGCAGGCGCTGCGCGAGCGTGCCGAGCACGAATGCGGCAACGAATGCGGCAACCAGCGTTCCGATCAGCGGTGTTGTGTGCATGCGTGGCTCACTTGGACAGGGAATGCCGGCCTCCAATGACGCAACACGGAAGGACGGGTGAATCGTGATCCACTGCAACTGTGAAACAACCACTTTCAATTGTCATCCCGGACGCGATGCAGCATGGAATGCTGCTTCGCAGATCCGGGATCCACTACAGCGGATCTGGATCCCGTGTCTGCGCAGCGCCACTTCGTGCCGCAGCGCGCACGGGATGACATGAGCACAACGACTAATCCAAATCCTTGATGGCTTGGCCCGGCTTGCCTTCGACCCGTGGCAAAACCTCTACACATTCGAAATGTGCAGATGGCCTCCATCCACGAATAATCTCAAAGTCGCCACACTGGGAGTGGAGGCACCGTAAGCTTTCAACGTCAAAACATAATCACCTCGGGGCACACCACGAGGATACATTTGTGTTTCGTACCTTAGAAAGATTTCACTCGCGGGTTGCGTCTCGTCCATTGTGGCGACCTCCACGAACTTATATTCGCCAGCGCGAAGACGAAATGCTCCACCAGGCCTATTCTGCCCCGCCTGGTGTTGTGTAGTTAGTCCGATGGGTAC
>JBAQHC010000553.1:0-2564 GCA_049288095.1 Alphaproteobacteria bacterium
GTTCAGGCGCTGACAAGTGTCGAGCTCTGCGGATTCAGCTTCGACATGCTTCGTCAGGGCATCAGACATCCGAAGTTTTCTGAAAGAATCGCGGAGCGTTATTACGACTATATCCGCGTGATGGAAGATCGTCTCATCTATGTCAGCCGCTATGCGGCCGCAGCGCGTATCGCTTCGCTCATTCTTCATCTGAGAGAAAGGCTTGCCCGCAATGGCTTTCTTGAGGGCGACGTCATGGATTTCCCGCTGACGCAGAGTCACGTCGCTGACGCCTTGGGACTCACGGCGGCTCATGTGAACAGAATGTTTGCGGAGCTGCGCAATGACGGAATTTTGACCTTCGGCTCGGGTCAATTGACAATTCACGATCTTGCGCGCCTTGCCGATCTTGTGAAGTCGCCCGGCGGCTAACCCCGGCCAGCTCATCTTGATCAGATTTCTCCCGCGCCCGCGACTAGGTGCGCGGCTTGGTCTATGATCTTCTTCGATAGTCAGGCTCCCCCCGCCCCGCTTCGGATGATCAAGTGAGAAGCGAAGCCAATCCTCAAGGTCTCAGTTCGGACGAAGCAGCAGCGCGCCTTAAATCCGATGGACCAAACGAGCTGCCGAGAGAAGGCAAGCGATCCACCCTCAAGATAGCGCTTGAGGTCGTGCGCGAGCCGATGTTCGGCATGCTCCTGGCTGCGGGAGCAATTTATCTCCTGCTCGGAGACCGGATCGAGGCGCTGATTCTGCTCGCTTTTGCCTCGGTGTCGGTTTTCATCACGATCATCCAAGAAAGCCGCAGCGAGCGCGTACTTGAGGCGTTGCGCAGCCTCACGAGCCCCCGTGCGCTCGTCATCCGCGATGGTGCGCGCAAGCGAATCCCTGGACGCGAGGTCGTGCGCGGCGACTTGCTGATAATTGCCGAGGGAGACCGCATTGCGGCCGACGCAGCCGTCATCGATTGCGACGATCTGCAGGTCGATGAATCTCTGCTGACCGGCGAGTCCGTTCCCGTACGTAAACGCCCGAGCCAATCCTCAGCGGAGGCGGAGGCGTTGCCTGGCGGCGAAGATACGCCGTTTATCTTTGCCGGATCGCTTGTTGTGCGCGGACAGGGCCGCGCTGAGGTTATCGCAATAGGCGCGCGCAGCCGCATCGGCCAGATCGGGCAATCGCTCAGCGGCATTGAAAGCGCGACGCCGCGCCTTACGCGCGAGACAAGGATTGTCGTCCGAACCTTCGCAGTCGTCGGGCTCATCTGTTGTGCGCTCGCCGTCGTTCTTTTCGGTCTTTACCGCGGGACGTGGTTGAACGCCGTTCTTGCCGGCATTGCGCTCGGCATGTCGATGCTGCCGGAAGAATTTCCCCTCGTTCTGACGGTCTTCATGGTGATGGGCGCTTGGCGCCTATCGCGCATCCGTGTCTTAACCCGTCGCGCGCCCGCAATCGAGACACTGGGTGCGGCAACCGTGCTTTGCACGGACAAGACCGGCACACTCACCGAAAATCGAATGTCGATCGCCGAGCTCAGAACGCTCGACAAAACGCAGCGCGTCGGCGAGGGCGATGGTGTCTGGCCTGACGAGTTACGGCACGTCATTGCGCGAGGCGTCCTAGCAAGCGCTGCCGAGCCCTTCGATCCCATGGAGCGTGCATTTCATCTCTTGCACGCCCAGCTCGGCGGCCATGCACGGGGCGATCTCACGCTCGCGAAGTCCTATCCCGTCCGGCCCGATCTCTTGGCGGTAACGCAAGCCTGGCGCGAACCCGAGGGCGACGGTCACATTGTCTCCGTCAAGGGCGCGCCTGAAGACATCATAGGTCTCTGCCGCCTCCCCGACGAGACGGCGGCGCTGATCCGTACGCAGGCTGATGACATGGCCGAACACGGCCTACGCGTCTTGGGCGTTGCGGAGGCCGAACATTCCGGCGTCACAACACCGGAGACGCCCCGCGGGTTTAACTTCCGATATTTGGGCCTCGTTGGGTTGGCCGATCCCGTACGCCGCACGGCGCCTGCCGCTGTGCGCGAATGCCTGAACGCCGGGATTCGCGTTGTCATGATCACGGGTGATTATCCGCCGACGGCAAAGGCGATCGCGCAACAAGCCGGCATTGAGTCCGATGCGATTCTGACAGGCGCAGAGATCGCGTCGCTTGCGCCGGAACAGCTTTCCGAAGCGGTCGGGCGGATATCGGTCTTTGCCCGCGTCATGCCCGAGCAGAAGCTGAAGCTTGTGGAGGCGTTCAAGCGGCGCGGCGAAGTCGTTGCGATGACGGGGGACGGCGTTAACGATGCGCCAGCCTTGCGTGCCGCGGATATCGGAATCGCCATGGGCGAGCGCGGCACGGATGTCGCCCGTGAAGCATCGTCGATTGTTCTTCTTGATGACGACTTTACGGCGATCGCAGCGACCGTGCGTCTCGGGCGCCGAATTTACGACAATCTGCGCAAGGCGATGACCTACATTATGGCGATTCATGTTCCGATCGCCGGAATGGCGCTCCTTCCGCTACTCACCGGCAATCCCATTGTTTTCTGGCCACTTCATATCGCGTTCCTCGAAATGGTCATTGAT
>JBAQHC010000554.1:0-2935 GCA_049288095.1 Alphaproteobacteria bacterium
CCACTATCGCGAGGCATTTGTAAGGGCGAAGAGCTGGGCGTGAACCTGCCGGCGCGGTATATGGTTGGCGTATGAGCTTCAAGACCATCAAGCGCTTGCACGCAGCCTTGCGCGACGACATTGGCGATCTCACGACGCGCCGGCCTTTGCCGGGGCCCGAGGTCGATCAAATCGATCCGTTCCTATTTCTCAATCATCACGGGCCGCAGGTTTATCCGCCGCGCAATCATGGTTTACCGTTCGGGCCGCATCCGCATCGCGGCTTCGAAACCGTGACTTTCATTCTCGATGGCGAGCTCACGCATCTCGACAGCGGCGGGCATGCGAGCGTGATTTATGCTGGCGGTGTGCAATGGATGACGGCGGGGAGGGGGCTCGTCCACGCAGAGATCTCCTCGGATGAATTCAAGGCGAAGGGTGGGCCGCTCGAGATACTGCAGCTTTGGGTCAATTTGCCTTCGCGGTTGAAGATGACAGCCCCAGCTTATGTCGGGCTGCAGCGCGATCAAATCCCGAGCTACGCGGCGGATGATGGGCGGGTGCACGTCAACGTCGTTTCAGGCGCATGGCGGGGGCATGAGGGACCGATCAAATCTTTGATCGGTATTTCAATCGCAGCGGTCGAGATGAAAGAGGGCGGCCGCATGCTCTTCGACGATCTCGCGGGAGATCACATCTTTTTCTATGTCGCGCGCGGTGCGGTGTGTGTGGGCAATACGACAGCGGACAAGTTCAACCTCGTCGAGCTAAGCGAGGAGGGCGATGCCGTCGAGATCAAAGCTGAAAGCGATGCTTACATTGTGTTCGGCCACGCACGGCCTCTTCGCGAGCCAGTTGTCTCTTACGGCCCGTTCGTGATGAACACGCGCGAAGAAATCGTTGAGGCAATCAGAGACTATCAGGCCGGCAAATTCGGCTAAGCGCTCAATGCAGCGCAGTCGAGAGAAGGCCGGTTAGCTTTTCAAAGGCTCGCTCGGCTTGGTCATGATTGTAGATTTGGCTTCCGGGCACCGTCCAGCCATGGAGCGCGCCTTCGTAAGTGTCGCTGCCGAATTTGCCGCCCCAATCGCGAAGCGCGGACTCGAGATCTTTGATTTGCTCTTCGGTCATGCTGCGGTCTTGCACGGCGTGGCCGAAGTAGAGCTGTGACTTGATGCGCGGCAGAAGACGGTGCGGGCTTGTGGGCGCATCGCTATAGAGTCCGCCGCCATGAAATGAAGCAGCTGCACCGATCTTGTCGCTACGCGCCGCCGCGACGCGCATCGCGATCCCGCCCGTGAAACAATAGCCGATAACCCCGATCTTCCCTTTGCTTACGGAAGGCAGTGACGCGAGATAATTGACATAAGTGTCGGCATCGCGCTCCTGCGCTTCCGGCGTGAGCGGCGATGCCAATTCTCCGAAGCGCTTCATCGTGCGCTCGCTGCCGAACTCGAGCGGAAAATCAAACAGCGGCGGACGGCCGGTGCGATAAAACTCGTTGGGCAACAAGACGGTGTAGCCCGACTCCGCAAGCCTCTTCGCCATTCCGCGAACCGTGTCTCTGATGCCCATGATGTCCTGAAGATGGATTACGCCCGGCCGTGGCTTGCCGTCGTCATGGGCGTACAAGAACCCGTCGATGATTCCAACAGCCGCCTTGATCTCAATGGATTGCTCGATCACCGCCACGGCGCCTCTCCCCCAGTTTGCGAGTCTGATTTTCAGCGGATGTTGTATACCATGCAATGCGGACAGTGTGCCGGAGCGGCAAGGGCCCGTATATTTGGTTGCTCCGCGTATCGCAGTAAGACGGCGAGGATCAGGTCCCGCTAATCAGGCGCGCTGAGGTTGCTCGCTGCCGCCGTTGATCGAATTAATGACATTCAGCAGCTCATGACCTGTCTTGTAGGTGAAAGGCTGTTCGCCGGCGTGGGAGCAGGCCTGCTCCCAAACACCCACCGATTGCTCGAGCTGGCCGAGACGGTCGCCGAGCGTCCAGAAGTGATCTTTTGAGGCTTTGAGGAAGTCGATGAAGCGCTGCGCCGGCCCCTCTGCTTTGATCAGCATCTCATAGGTTTCGGAATACTCCGTCAGCACTTGAAGCGCGGTTTTCCATTGCTCTTGCATGGATTTGCGCGTGCGCAGGATCAGGTCCTTGTTCTGAGCAAGAAACTCTTGGCCCTGGTGGTCACGCGGCTTTGTGCTTCCAGCGATCCAAGAGGCAAGCTTGGCGAGCCGCGGCTGCAGCTTGACATATTCGCCCTCGAAGAAAGCGAGGCCGAGCCAACTGTAGAAGAGATCGCGCGCCTCCTCCTTTTTGATTTGAAACGCGCTGATCATCGATTCAAGCTCTTGAAAGTCGTCGAAATCCCATAGCTTTTGCGTGAGCTCGTTGATCTGCTCCTCGCTGCGCGAGCTTGCCGAACCGCCGAGTGCGGCAACGACGAGCGAACGTAAGCGCGATTGTGCGCGGCTGCGGATCGCCGCCGCCTCGTCATCGGGCAGATTGAAGTAGCCGTCAGGAACGCGGAGATTCGCGCGATCGAAGATGTCCTTGGCGAGATAGGCGCTGAAAGTCGGCAGCTCGTTGAGACGAGAAAACAATTCCAAGTCAGCGTTGAGGCTATCAGCGGTCGCACCGTCCTCGCCGGCTTTGCCGGCGAGGATCTTGCGGAAGTTATTGGGCGTGAACATGAAGGACTTGCCGCCATCGTCCGGCCGCGTGCGATCATAGGGCATGAAAACCTTGATCGAAATCGGCGGCAGCGGCTCGCTCCCGACCGCGCCGGCGACCCCCGACTGCTTTATAAGGATTGCGCTGTTGAGAAAGCCCGTGCGAAACAGCGGCTCGGAGCCGGTTTCGTGATGCTGTTTGCGCACATCCAGAATCCGCGAGGACCCGGAACGCAAAAGGTATTTCAAATGCGTACGTTGCATGACGGAGCTCGTCAGG
>JBAQHC010000555.1:0-1616 GCA_049288095.1 Alphaproteobacteria bacterium
GCTCAAGCCCGCCATGGAGAAGCACAAGCGCGCACGCAGGCACCGCTGACCGATGACCGCCCTACGCTCACATTCGAATTCTCCAAGGTCAAGTGCACCCAAATTTCCACCAGCACACGCATTAGTCACCGGGGACACCATTCCCGGCGGCCTCATTGGGCAGTCAACCCAGTCGGCCGATTTGTCCGGCGGACTGTCAAATCATCCCGGTCGGGTAACCCGCCGGGCGTTACTACAAGGGAGATAACAGTGAAACGCAATGCAAAGTCAAGGGGCTCGGGCGGCCGTCTGCGCCTGACCCTGCTGCTGGCCACGGCCGCGGCATTCCTCCTCGTCCCAGTCGCTTCAGCGAGCGCGGCCCACCCGATAATCGTCGAATTCGCAGGCACCGGCTCGGGCTGGGTCAAAGGCAGCGGAGTACAAGTCGGCGCACCGCCGATCGAATGCCACTGGAACGGGGCCGAAATCGACGTCGGCATGAAAGGCGCAGAAAAAAAAGCGGGCGTTTGTGAATCCGAAACCATCCCAGGCGAAATCGAAGGCTTCCTGGGGGAAGAGACCCCCGACGAAAAATCCGAATTCGGCGGCTGGAAAGTCCTCGAAGGCATCAATGTCGGCTGCGAAGAATTCGGCACTAAATGTGGTGTCATCACCTTCGGCAGCCCAGTCAAGATCAAAGCCACCTTCAACCCCGAACCCAAAAAATACAAACTCACCCTCTCGACCTCGGGCAGCGGCCCGGGTTCCTTCAAATGCAACACCGGCTCGGGTGAAGAAGAATGTAAAGCCGAATACGTCGAAGGCACGAAAGTCACGGTGACCCCGAAAGCCGCCACGGGCTCGAAATTCGAAAAATGGACCGGCGACTGCTCGGGCACGGGGGCCTGCGAAGTGACGATGAGCGCCGAACACAGCGTCGGTGCCGAATTCAACCTCATACCCCAGTCCTTCTCCACCACCGTGGAAGGCGAAGGCAAAGTCGAATGCGAAGACAACGGCGGCGGCCTCGGACCGTGCGCTGCCTCCTATCTCTACGGCCACACGATCAAAGTCGTAGCCACTGCCACGGTAGGAAACAAACTCAAAGAAATCAGTGGAACCGGCTCGGCTTCGGGTTGCTCGGCCTCGCCATGCAGCTTCGAAATCAAAGCGGCGAGCTCGATCAAAGCCGTGTTCAAATCCGAAAAAGTAGAAGACAAAAAAACCGCAAACGTCGAAGGCGAAGTGCCGCAGACGACGACCCTTGAATCCACCTGTGGCACCGTGAAACTGGGCGAATTCAAACCGGGCGTCCCGGCGGACTACTACAATGCCTGCGGTCTGACGCTGACCACCACGGGCGAAAAAACCACGCTCACCGCGTCGGACGGAAGCGCTCTCCACACGGGCCACCTCGTGCAGGAATACGGGCCGAATCATCTCGGGCCGAATTCCTACTTCCTGCCGAGCCCGCTCGATATGGCAGCGCACGATTCCGAAGCCAAAGGAACTAGCACCGGTGTGAAACAGCTCGAAACCCCCGCGATCCTGCTGGAATTCGACAAACCGGTCAGCAAAGACGCCACGACGCTGGAATTCAACCAGCACATCGGCGAACACGATGGGCTGCACACCAA
>JBAQHC010000556.1:0-4057 GCA_049288095.1 Alphaproteobacteria bacterium
GATGGCTGCGCCATAGATTGGGTTGCCATCCGGATCAACCGTCATCAGCCCTTCGTTGAGGTCGCTGATAATCTGGTTCTCCCAAACCGTTGAGCTTCTCGCCGGATCGAGCGTGTCGGGCTCGGCGCCATTGCCGCGCCGGAGCGTGATTTTTGTATCGGCTGCGCTCTGTGCCGGCACTTGTGCCGTTTGCTCGCCTTGTTTGGTGGCGCTTGGCTTCGAGCACGCGGCGAGCGCAGCAATGCCCGTAAAGGTGAGCGCCACCACGAGGCGAGCCGCTTTCATACCAGCTCCTAATCTTTCGGCGCGGCAATCGTCATGTAGCGCACGCGATGAATGTTGAGGAAATTGTCTGTATAGCCGCCGACCGTCGATTTCACGAGGTGATGATAACTGCCGAAGGTCTCGGGCATAATCGAACAGCTGTTCAGAATGGCCGTTTCGGCTGTGCTGAGAAGTTTTGCGCGCGCTTCAAGATTGGGTTCAGCATCGGCCTGTTTCATCAGTGTGTCGTAGGCGGGGTCCTTGTGGCGTCCGTAATTCATCGGCCCCGCATCCGATTGAAAAAGGTAGAGGAAATTCTGTGCGTCGTCGTAGTCGGCGATCCAGCCCGCTGCGGCGACATCAAAATCACTATTGCGTAGCGCATCATACTCAACCTTGGACTCTGAGCTTAGGAGCTCTACCTTAACACCAATCGCCTTCCACATGTTCTGGAATGCGATCGCGATGTCGCGGTCAGTCTCGCTATCAAAATAACGATAGGTGAACTTGAGGGGATGATCGGGTCCGAAACCCGCTGCCTGCAAGAGCTTGATTGCTTCGGCTCGGTTATCGGCCATTGAACGGGTCTTGAACTCGGACTGCGGACCATCGGGATAGTTGGCAACGCCGGGCGGCACGATCGCATATGCGGGTTCAGCAAGGCCTTGAAGAAGCTGGGTCGCAATCGCTTGGCGATCGGTCGCCATCGAAAGGGCGCAGCGAACCCGCGGATCGTCGAATGGCTTGCGGGAAAGATTGAAGATCGAGTAGCTGCTTCTCATATAGCTGTGCTGGCGCATCTCGGGGCCGAACTGACCGAGCAGCGTCTTGTACTGCCGCAACGGAATCCCCGAAGTGATGTCAAGCTCGCCCGCCTTGTAGCGATTGAGCTCGGCTGCACGATCTGCGATCGGATAGAAATAGGCGACATCGATCTTGACGTTCGCAGCATCGTAGAATTTCGGATTCTTGATGAGCTTGATGTCGGTGTTGGGGATCCATTCGGTGAGTTTGTATGCGCCATCGACGACGATGTGCTCGGGCTTGATCCAGTCACTACCGTATTTCTCGACGATATGCTTTGGCACGGCAAACATGGTTTGGTGCCGCGCAAGCTCAATAAGATAGGGCACCGGATGCTCGAGCTTGATCTCGAGCGTCAACGGATCGATCGCTCTTACGCCAAGAGCTGAGGGCGGCATCTTTCCGGCATTGATCGGCCGCGCATTCTTCAGCGGATAAAGCACCGAAGCATATTGCGCGATCGTCTTGGGATCCAAAATGCGCTGAAGCGAGAAGACGAAATCATCGGCGGTGACCGGTACGCCGTCCGACCACACTAGGCCAGGGCGAAGCTTAAAGGTCCAAGTCAGGCCGTCTGGTGAGGTCGTCCAACTTTCGGCCGCGCCGGGTACGGGCGTGCCATCTTGTCCATCGGTCGCAAGGCCCAGGAACATGTTGCCGATGATGTCGGCTTCCCAATTGCCTTGTGCTTTCTGCGGGTCGAGCGTGTCAGGTTCCGCGCCATTGCCGATGCGGATGACAGAGAGTCCGGTTTCGGTGACATTTGCACCGGCGCCGGAAGACGCGGCGGGGGCCGGCGTTTCGCTCTTCTTGCTGCAGCCTGCCATGACGAGCGCAAGGCAAATGCATGCGGCCTTGATCAATTCTCGCACCAGAACTCCCTCATGAACAGGCTGGTCAGCGGTCTTTGGGATCGAGCGCGTCGCGCAAGCCGTCGCCGATGAAATTAAAACAGAACAATGTGACGGCCATGAAGAGCGCCGGGAAAATCAACAGCCACGGCGAAATTTCCATCTCCTGCGCGCCCTCGCTGATCAGACGCCCCCACGATGTCAAGGGTTCTTGCACGCCAAGGCCGAGGAAGGAAAGGAAACTTTCCGCGAGGATGATGCCGGGGATTGTCAGGGTGATGTAGACCATCACCGGGCCGATCACATTCGGCACGATATGCCGGGCGATGATGGTGAGCGGGCCGACACCAGCTGCGCGCGCAGCTTCGATGAATTCGCGCTGGCGTACCGAAAGCGTCTGACCACGCACGATGCGCGCCATGGTGAGCCATTCGACCGCGCCGATCGCAACGAAGATCAAGATAAAATTGCGGCCAAACATAACAACAAGAATGATGACGAAAAAGATGTACGGCATTGAATAGAGGATATCGACGAAGCGCATCATCAGTTCGTCGACCCAACCGCCGATGAAGCCGGCGATTGCGCCATAGACGACGCCAATGATCAGACTAACGGCTGTTGCGACGACACCGACAGCCAGCGAAACGCGCGCGCCGATCAAGGTGCGAACAAAGACGTCGCGGCCATCAGCGTCCATGCCGAAAATGTGGAAGTCTTTGAACGTGGGCCCGATGTTCTGGCCGACGAGATCCCAATCGATCTCATCGAACTTGTGCGGCGTGAGATAGGGTCCGAATAGCGCCAAAAGCACGATGATCGAAAGCACGATCATGCTGACGACGGCCGCTTTGTTGGCGAACAGGCGGCGGCGTGCATCGTCCCAAAGGCTGCGGCCCTTGATTTCGCGCGCTTGTGTGTCGGTGATCGCAACCATCAGTCGTATCTCACCTTCGGGTCGAGCCAACCATAAGCGATATCGGCGAGCAGATTGAGCACGAGAATGAGCACGGCGTAGACGATGACGACGCCCATCACGACTGTGTAATCGCGGTTGAGCGCGCCATCGATGAAATAGCGGCCGATGCCGGGAAGCCCGAAGATGCGCTCGACAACCAGTGAGCCGGTCATAAGGCTTGCTGCGGCCGGACCGAGATAGCTTACGAGCGGCAACAGGCTCGCGCGCAACACATGCCGCTGCATGATCTTCCACCCCGGCAAACCTTTGGCGCGTGCGGTGCGCACGAAATTCGAGCGCAGGACTTCGAGCACCGATCCGCGAGAAAGCCGAGACACGACCGCAATTTGAGGCAGCGTCAAGGTCGTGATCGGGAGGATGATGTGCGAGAGATCGCCGTGGCTCCAGTCACCGGCCGGAAGCCAACGGAGCCAGACAGCGAAGACGAGAATGCAGAGCGGCGCAATCACGAAGGATGGAATGGTTATGCCAATCATGGCGCCGGCCATGGTGGCGAAGTCGGCAAAGGTGTTTTGCCGAAGGGCCGCATAGGTCCCCAAGAACAAACCAATCATTACCGCAAAGGTGAGCGCGGTCAGGCCAAGCCGCACGGAGACCGGCGCGCCGACCATGATGAGCTGCGAGACGGTGAAGTCCTTGTTCTTGAACGATGGGCCAAAGTCGCCGTGCACGACCCCTTGCAGGTATTTGAAGAACTGCACATAGACAGGCTTATCGAGGTTATAGGCGACCTCCATATTGTGCTCGATCTCGGGCGGCAATTTGCGCTGGCCGTCAAACGGCCCACCGGGCGCAATGCGCATCATGAAGAAGGCGAGCGCCACGATGATGAACAGCGTGGGGATGGCGCTTAAAAGCCGCCTGACAACATAGGCAAACATACCGGGGGTGCGACCCTTTCAGCCGACGTCCACGCCGGGACGCCGCCATCTTGAAGCTTTTGTGAGGGTTGGCCGGGTGGCCCAGGAGTGTCAATGGGCGGGCAAGCCACACCTCCGTGTTGCACGAATGTTGCGCAATGGGCCTTGGAGACGAGGGGAGCTCACGGGCTCCAACATGACTGGAATTTCACGTTTCCTCACTCGCTGAACGTCAAGAAAGTGGGACAAATTAATACCTGCGGGAGGGGCGATAAAGGATGGTCAGGAGTCACATCATG
>JBAQHC010000557.1:0-8416 GCA_049288095.1 Alphaproteobacteria bacterium
TCCCAAAACATTTCCTCAAAGCCGAACACGCTTTCGTAAAACGCTTTGGCCCGCTTCACATCGCAGACCAAGAGGTTGATATGCGTGAGGCCTTGCGTTGCGATCATGGCGTTACGGGTGTCCATCCCACACTGAGCGCGGCACATAGACGGTGCCGTCCATGAGCTTGCGCGCGGTGCGAAGCAGGGCGGCGCGCTCGACTGTGCGGCCGTCCTTGCCGATGCCGACGCGCACGCTGAAGAACCCAGTCGGGTGCTCGACCTCGATTTGCCGCTCGCTGCCAGAGCCAGAGGACTTTGCCATATCGATGGCAACGGAGCCCGGCAGCATCGCGGCGGTCGCAACGCTCACGGCGCCCAGGACGCCAACCGCTTCATGGATGCGGTGGGGGATGAATGTGCGCGTCGAGATTGTGCCGCCGTCTTTGGCAGGCGCGATTAGCGAGACTTTCGGCACGGACTTCTTGGTGACGTCACCGAGGTTCATCATCGGCCCGGCTTTGAGCCGGATGCGTTCCTTGAGCGCGACGAGATCCTTGTTGGCTTCGAGATCGGCTGGCGTCTCATAGCCGGTTACGCCCATGTCTTCGGCGCGCACCACGATTACCGGCATGCCGTTGTCGATGAGGGTGACGGGGATGCCTTCGATCACGTCGCGCGTATTCCCGGTTGGAAGCAATGAGCCGCAAGCGGAGCCGGCGATATCGAGAAAATCGAGTATGATCGGTGCGGCGGCACCGGGTACGCCGTCGATGCGCGCAGTGCCGTCGTAATTCACTTCGCCGCCGGGCGTTTCGATATCGGCAACCGCGATGCTCTCGCTATTGACCATGTGAACGCGCACTTTGGTACGGCCGCGCTCCGCGCGCACTAAGCCCTGCTCGATCGCGAATGGGCCGACGCCCGCGAGAATGTTGCCGCAGTTTTGCGTGATGTCGACGCGCGGCTGATCGACGAAGACTTGCAGAAACAGATAGTCGATGTCAGCGTCGTTGCGCGTCGAGCGCGACACCATCGCGACTTTGCTGGTGAGTGGATTGGCGCCACCAATGCCGTCGATCTGGCGCACATCCGGTGAGCCCATCACCGAGAGCAATACCTTGTCGCGCAAGGCGACATCGGCGGGCAGCGCCTCCTTGAGGAAATACGGCCCCTTCGATGTGCCGCCCCGAAACACGCTGCATTTAATCCCGGTCTGCATCACTCACTCCATCGGTAATTCGCCGGTCCTCAGCCAATGTGCGCACTCAGATGTCAATTCTCGCGCCACGGCACTTTCATAACGCGTGACATCCTCCGGCGTCAGCACTTGCTTCCAGCGGTCGATCGTGCCTTTGTGAAAGAAAGCCGAGCTGCCGCCTTTGAGCATTCGCGCGCCCCTGGGGCCGATGTTCTCGGCCTTTGATTTCATATAGTCGAAGCTGCAATGCTCGATGATCTTTGGCCAAGCTGCGGCACTCGGCACGATATCGAGGAAATCCGCGACGCGGCGGATCTCACCGGCCATATCGGCCTTGAGATTATTGTAGTGCATGAGCAGTACATTCGGCAGATGGCGGGCGTTCCACCAGCCCCGCACATTGGGGAAGAAGGGCGTCATCACATCGTCTTGTTCCAGCCAGTCGCGGAAGAAGGCGAGAATGTCTGGGTTGATCTGTGGTGAACCTGGTCCGTTGCCGAAGCCGGCAAGAAATGTGTGCATGCTGATGGCGCAGTCGCGCCCGTCCCGCGCGATGTAGATGTATTTGACGTCCTGCCTTAGGCCGAGCGCGTCGACGGGCAGATGAGTCTTGATAAAGCGACGATTGGTCTGCGCCTTTAGACCGCCCAGAACCTCTCCCTTGTCAAACATCGTGAATTCGAGCCAGGGGGAAAGCTCGTTCACCTCAACGTCGCGGCCATCGAAAATCAATTGCGCCACGATCTGCTGAAGCCAGGTCGTGCCGGCCTTGCTCCAGGTCGCGATGACGACGTCGCCCGCGCGCCAGTCGAGCTCGTTCCAGCGCGTCGAATCCATCATGTCGTTCTGGATCTCGCGCTTCTTCTTCGGGTATGCGGTTTCTGTTGCGCTCAGAGGGGCTTTCGTCATTCACGCAACCTCCGTCATCGGAGAAAGAAACGCGGCGATCTCGCTTGCAACGAGCTTGGGCGCAAGTGCTTGAGCCATGTGGCCTTGTCCTTTGAGCTCGACGAGCTTGGCCTTAGGCACGAGCTTGGCGAGCTCAAGCGTTGTATCGTGTATATGTGGTTGTTTGGACTCTGTGCCGAGCAGAAACAGCACCGGCATCTTGAGCGCCGCAAAGCGTTCGAGGCTTGGCCCCACCGCATCCACAGCGCTGAACTCGCGTACGACTGTCGGCGCGAGTGCCACGAGGCCTGGCCAGGAAGGCATCGGTTTCGCCTTCAGCCACATCGGTAGAGCCATCCACAGATTGGCGAGCGGCCCGCGCGGCACCAAGCCGGCATCTTGCAGGAAAGCGACCACGGCTTTCTCGTTCTTTCCCTGTGCAATGAGTGGAGTGCAAAGGGCCGATGCCATCGGGTGCGCCGGACCATGAATCGGCCATGGCGCCTCATAGATCACAAGGCGCGACACATCCGTTTTGAGCGCCGTAAGAAGCGAGCAGAATCCGCCGTAAGAGTGGCCGATGAGAGAGGCGCCCGGGCCTGCCGCCGCCAGCACCGCCTGAATATCTTCGACTTCCCGCTCGACTGAGTAGCCTGATGCGTCCCCGCTCAGCCCGCGCCCACGTCGGTCCATGGCGTAACAGGTGAACCGCCCCGACAGTTCATGGGCCACGGCCATCCAGCTTTCATGCGTGAGCAGAGCACCATGTGCCATGACAACCGGCGGGCCCACGCCGAGCTTTACATAGCCGATCGTGGTTCCATCTGCCGAACGCACACTTCCGGTTTCGGCCTTCGGCGCCGTCGCTTGATCCACTGTCAACTCCCTTGCTTCCCACCAGCCGGCGACGCGAACGCCAACCCTCTTGTAGTCCTGCAAGAACTACTTTGACTTCTTGTAGGCCTCGATGTCGTCGAAATATTTGAGACCTTTCGCGGCCAGACGCTCGCGGTATTTGTAGAGGTCGAGGCCGAGCACGCCTTTGGCGAACTCGACCCGGTTAGCGGCTTCCTTGGCCTGGCGCGCCTTCGCGGCCGCGAGCGTCTTGTCCACATTTGCGGCCGGAACGACGCAAACACCATCGTCGTCGGCAACGATCAGATCGCCCGCGTTGACGATTTGGCCGGCGCAGCGCAGCGGCAGATTCACATCGCCTAAAGTTTCCTTCACCGTGCCTTGTGCGTAGATCGCGCGCGACCACACCGGGAAATTCATGCGCTGAAGCTCCGCAACGTCGCGGCAGCCGGCTTCGAGAATCAATCCGCGCACGCCGCGCGATTGCAGAGAGGTGGCGAGCAGCTCGCCGAAATAACCGTCTTCGCAAGACGAAGTCGGCGAGACGACAAGGATGTCGCCTTCTTTGCACATCTCGACCGCGACATGGATCGTCCAGTTGTCGCCAGGCGCAACCGAAGCTGTCACCGCATTGCCAATGATCTCGGCGCCCGGATAAATCGGCCGCATATAGGAAGCCATAAGACCCGAGCGGCCTTGCGCTTCCGAAACGGTTGCAACGCCTAGTCCTTTGAACGCATCGAGCGTTGCGAGCGAAATGCGCGGAAAATTACGAATTGCTATGCCGGCCATGACCTCACCTTGCATCTTCTTGATTCCCTCTCCCCTTGTGGGAGAGGGATAGGGTGAGGGGTTGTAGCAAAGACTCTTGCCCGCGGCCCCACCCTCACCCGGATTGCCAACAGCTCGCGAGGCTCGCCGGACAATCCGGCCCCTCCCATCAAGTGAGAGGCGGTACTTTAATATCCCGGCGGCGGGCGATAGCCGCCAATTTCGCGCTCTAAGAGCTTTGCGAATTCAATCGTCGTCAAGTCTTCGAGATAGGGCCCGACAATCTGGATGCCGATCGGCAGCCCTGCACGCGAAAGACCGATGGGGACGGCCGTTGCCGGCAGATTCGGGAATGTCGCCACGCCAGGCCAGGCGAGATGCGGCATAAACGGCGTTGGCTCGCCGTCAACGATTATCTTCCGCTTCCTCTGATCGGGCTCGTCATCGTGCGGGAAGGCTAGAACGCCGAGCGACGGCGCCAGCACAACATCGAAGTCCCGGAACAGCGCCGCCCATTGCCGGCGAATCCGCAGCTGCGCATCAACGAAGCCCATGAACTCATGAGCGCTTGGCGAGGCAGCGCCCGGCTGGCCGCGCGACATCACGGTCAGCATCATCGGCATGTAGATGTCATGCGCGGCGGCAAGGTCGGGCAAAAGATTGCTTTGCCGCGCCACGCGGGCGCCGGCCGCTCCGAGCGTTTGCGCTAAGCCGTCGAGCGCGGCGCGAATTTCCGATTCCGTTCCGACTTTGGGATGTTGGTCCAAAATGAGCACGCGAAAATCGGCGAGGCGCTTGTGCCGCGGTGGTGGCAATTCCAGGCGATACCCGACGGCTTCCATTTCGTCGGGTCCGGCAAGCACGCCAAGTGCGATTTCAAGATCCGCTGCCGTGCGCGCCATCGGCCCGATAACGGCAAGCGGCGCCGGTGCTCCGTCGGTGCCCGGCGGGGACTGTCCACGCGATGGAATGATTGCCCAGCTCGGCTTATGTCCGTACACGCCGCAAAATGCAGCCGGCACGCGAATCGAGCCGCCGATATCAGAGCCGAACTCAAGCGGCACCAAGCGCGCCGCGAGCGCGGCCGCCGAACCGCCCGAGGAGCCGCCGGGCGAGCGTTCGAGATTCCACGGATTGCGTGTGCGCCCATAAATCGGGTTGACGCTTTGCCAATCGGCAAGGCCGACCGGCACGTTGGTCTTGCCAAGGATAATTGCGCCTGCGGATTTAAGACGCTTCACGCCGACAGAGTCTTCATTGGGCTTGAAGCTCTTGAATTGCTCAAAGCCCCATGTGGTCGGGAGCCCGCCGACATTGTGGGATTCCTTCACGGTCATCGGTACGCCGAGCAGCGGCCTCTTCTCGCCGTGCGCAATGGCTGCATCGGCAGCTTTTGCGGCAGAGATCGCGCGGTCGAAATCGCGCACAACAACGGCGTTGATTGGGCCATCGCGTGCTTCGATGCGCGCAATCGCAGCTTCGGTCATCTCGGCGGCGCTGACTTTCTTATCAGCAATTGCCTTTGCGATAGAGCTTGCAGATTGATCGAGAAGTCCTTCCGGGTCCATAACGGCGCTCCTTCTTTCACCTCTCCCTCGATGGGAGAGGTCGATCTTTCGAAGGTGGCTTCGAAAGATCGGGTGAGGGTGGGGCAACACACCTTGACAGATTGAACCCCTCACCCGGATCAAGTCGCATCCTGCGACCTGATCCACCCTCTCCCGCAAGGGGAGAGGGGATTCAATGCCCCGCACAGCTTATGCGAGCACCTCGCGCACATCCGGGAAAATGCGCTGATAGGCCTCGGCGTATTTGATGTCCTTGAAATAGGAGTTGCGCGCGGCCTGAACGCCTCTATTGAGCCCAACGCGCGTGTAGTATTCCCAGAGATATTCTTGGCCGGCCATCGCCTCGATCGCTTTGCGCTTCTTGTCCCATACGCTCGTGATGTCGATGTAAACCTCCGGCTTCCAGCCGCATTGCTCGGTCTGGTGCGGCTCATAGAGGAAGATTGGGGTTGCGCCAATAATCTTCTGCCCGGGATTGTGCCCCATCGCCTGCGCGATGATGCGCGACTCTTGAACCATATGGGTCACGAGGCCGTGGTCGAAATTGTACGGGTCGTGCAGCGAGTGCGAGGCTGCGAAAGCCGGCTGATATTTTCGCCATTCATCGACCATGCGGTAAGTGATCTCATCCGAGATACGCATCGGATAATCGCCAATGTCCCAGAACTCGATCTCGGCTGCGCCGAGAATGTCGGCGGCCTTTTCCGATTCAACGCGGCGTGCGGCCTTCACCTTGGGAAGCGTCATGCCATCTTGGCGCCACAGCTTGGCACTTTCGCCACGCTCGCCGAACGAAAGGCAGATCACCTTCACGTGGTAGCCCTTCTCGGCATGGAGGGCGACGGCGCCGCCCGCGCGCCAGACGAAATCGGCGGAATGGGCGGAGATGATGAGGGCTGATTTCTTGGCGTCTGCCATGGCTAAGTCCTTCGTACTGCAAGCGGATTCTGCCGGCCCTGGGGGCCTTTGAGGGCCAGAATAGCGAAAAGGCAGGGCTCTGGGCAGTCACCCTGGATGGCGCTCTTTGGCCGGGCATCAGCGTCATTGGCTGATCCCTTGTGCTTTAGCTGCTTCGTTGAGGAAGGCCTCAATGTCCTTGTTGCCGAAGTGATTTGCCCAGCCCGCGGGCGCTGCCTTGAATCCAATGTCTTGTGCCGAGAGGTCGGCGCCACGCGCGACCAGAAGCTTGGCAGATTCAATCTGCCCGCCCCAAGCCGCCGCGTAATGAAGCGGGGTGCCGTCGGTTGCGCCGCCATAGCCGCAGCGCTTTTCGATGTGTGCGTCGTGATCGAGCAGCCAATTGATTGCTTCTAGATGGCCGTTCCGCACGGCTTGGACGAGCGGCGTTGCCTGATACGGCGTGCTGTTAAGATCGGCGCCATGGGCATGGAGAAACGTCATTGCTTCGACGCGGCCTGAACGCGCTGCGTAATTGAGCGCTTCGTCGAGAATTTCTTGCGGGCGATCGCTCGGCCGCCACGGCGGAAAACCGGAATGCGGGCGATGGAATTCGCGGTGGAAACCGGCTTCGGGTTTGAGCTCGCCGTTCGAATCGAAAAGCTCGGCCATGATGTCGAGACGCCCGAGGCCCGCCGCCATGCGCAAATTGCGCGGCACCACAGCAATTTCGGCGAGCTTCTCCGCCGCTTCCCGATGACCCCAAAACAGGGCAAAGGCCAACGGCGTTCCGCCATCGCCGTAGGCCTCCGCGTCGACAGATGCACCTTCGGCCAGCAATTGCTCAATGGTTTGTGTCTTGCCGCGATAAGCGGCCTGCGTCAGCGGCGTTGCGCCCTTGTCGTTTGCCGCGTCGGGGTCGGCACCGGCTTCGAGAAGGAGCGTAACAAGGCGCGGATTGTCGTGATTGACGGCGAAATGCAGAAGCTGATTGCCGTTGGTGCCGCTCGCCTTTGCAAGCGACTGATGCTGCTTGAGCAGCGTGGCGAGCTTTGCGTCGTCCTGCGCTTCGATGGCTTCGAAAGCGAGACGAAACGGCTCGCGAGAGGAGTCGGCTTTGAGTGCCTCGACCGCTGCGGCGAGCTGCGCCCATGAGTTGAAACCATGCTCGCGCGCTTGGATGAGTTCGGCATCTTCTTGCGTGACGTCCGCGGCTTGAATTTCCACATCGCTCGCGTTTGCAAAGCGCGGATGAAATTCGCGGACGAGGCGCAGCGCATTGCGCTCGCCGGTTTGCAGCACGCTTCTGAGGCCGGTAGCGCGACCGCGATAATAGTCAAGGTTCGTATCGAAGATGCGGTAGGGCCGACGATTTGCGCCGGTGATCTCGTCGATATGCGCCTTGAGCTTCATCCAGCTCGAAAAGCCATATTCGCGCGCGATCACCCATTGCGCGTCATGCAGCTTAGCCGCGCGAAGTTCGTGTTCCGGCGTATTCGCAAGGCGCGGATGGCCATAGCGCAGGCGCGCAATTGCATCTTCATCGCCGGCGCGGACCGACTTAAGAAGTTCCTTCGCGCGCTTGCGTTGTTGCGCAAGATCGGGCGAGGCGGGCAGTGATGTGGCGTAGGGATTGAACAAAGTGTCCTCCTTTCGTAGCGCCTGGCGTCCGCATGACAGGCTGAAAGAAGGATCGAGCGATCATTCTGTTCGTTATCACAAGTGGGCGCTGCCCTTCCCGCGGACCGGATGCGCCTTGCGAGCGCTGGTCCGGACTTTATTGCGCCAGCGAGCGCCGGACAAGCCCTAAGGCCGCGCTCGTTGATTTGCTCAATGCCAAAGCCGCTTGCTTGCGATCGCCGCGCCTTCGACGAGGGAAGCGAGCTTCTTGTAGGAAATCTCGGGGTCCATTTTGCCGGAGCCAGCGAATGTGCCGAAGCCGCAATCCGTGCCGGCAATCACACGCTCTTTGCCGACAATCGCTGCAAAGCGCTCGATGTGTTGCGCCACGAACTCGGGGTGCTCGACATAGTTGCTGGTCGAGGTGATCGTGCCGGGCACGAGAATCTTGTCCTCAGGAATCTTGAGATCGCGCCACATTGCCCATTCGTGATCGTGGCGCGGGTTCGAGGCCTCGAACAAGACTGCTTGCGGCTTGGCTTTCAGAAAGATCGGCGCGATCTTTTCGAGCGCGATGTCATGGTCATGTGGGCCCTCATAATTGCCCCAGCAAATATGCATGCGGCATTGCTCCGCCG
>JBAQHC010000558.1:0-7357 GCA_049288095.1 Alphaproteobacteria bacterium
GCAGGTGCTCGTCTGCGCGGCGGCGCGCATCTTGAAGCGGCCGGTGAAGTGGGCGTCGGATCGCTCGGAATCCTTCCTCGCCGATTGCCACGGCCGCGACCTCGCGGGCAAAGCGCGCATGGCTTTCGACAAGGACGGCCACATTCTCGCGCTCGAAGTCGACAATTATTCCAATCTCGGGGCGTTCCAGCACGAGTTCGGCCCGTTTATTGGCGTCGGCGCCGCCGCGGTGTGGGGCGGCGCCTATAAAGTGCCTACGGTTTATGGGCGCGTGCGCGGCGTCTACACCAACACGATGGGCGTTGACGCCTACAGAGGCGCCGGCCGGCCCGAAGCCTCCTACATGATGGAACGCTTGATGACCGAGGCGGCGCGCGTGAGCGGCTTTGGTGTTGATGAAATCCGGCGGCGCAATTTCGTCACGCCCGCTGATATGCCCTACAAGAATTGGCGCGGCACGCTGTTCGACTCCGGCGACTTCAATCGCAACCTCGAAGACGGCATGAAGCTCGCGGGCTTTGCCGATTTCGAGAAGCGCAGGGCCGAGGCGCGTAAAGCGGGCAAGCTGCGCGGCATCGGCTTCTCTTATTACATCGAGATCGCCGGCTTCGGCGGCGACCGCAGCGAGATTCGCTTCACCGACAATGGCGGCGTGCAACTGATCGTAGGCACGCAATCGACCGGGCAAGGCCACGAGACGACTTATGCGCAGCTTCTCTCGGAGGAGCTTGGTGTTCCTTACAAGTCGATCGAGATCATTCAAGGCGACACGAATATCGTTCCATCCGGCGGCGGCACCGGCGGCTCGCGCTCGGCCATCGTCACATCCGCGTCGACGCGCAATGCCGCGGTAAGCGTCGTCGAGAAAGGGACCAAGGTCGCATCGTTGCTGATGCAAACGCCTGCAGCGCAAATTGAGTTCGATAAATCGGGTGAGTTAGGCGTGTTCCGTATCAAGGGCTCCGACCGCACGATGTCGATCACCGAAGTTGCGGTTGCGGCGCTCAAAACGGATTTGCCGGCCGACCTGAAGAAAGAGCTCGGACCGCACGGCATCGGCGCTGCGGGCACCTATATGATTCCGTCGTCATCGATCCCGAATGGCTGCCATATCGCCGAGGTCGAGATTGACGAGCAAACGGGCCTCGCCAAGCTTGTTGCTTATTCGGTGGTCGACGATTTCGGCAAGATCATCAATCCGATGGTGGTCGCTGGCCAAGTGCATGGCGGCGTCGCGCAAGGACTCGGGCAGGTGCTGCTCGAACAATCGCTTTACGACGCCGAAAGCGGCCAGCTGATGACCGGCTCGTTCATGGATTACACCATTCCGCGCGCCGATGATTTTCCCCAGATCGAGTGCCGCTTCAACGAAGTGCTCGCCAAGACCAATCCGTTCGGCATTAAAGGCTGCGGCGAGGCGGGAACGGTAGGCGCGCTCGGCGCCATCACTAATGCGGTTGTCGATGCGCTCAAGGAGTTCGGCGTGACGGATATCCAAATGCCTGCTACGCCCGAGAAGGTTTGGCGGCTCATTCAGGCCGGCAAGAAATCCGCGGCATAGGTCACAATCATTGGCCTTGTCATCCCGTGCGCGGCGCGGCATGAAATGACGCGCTGCAGACACGGGATCCATCTCAACGCTTGGATCCCGGATCTGCGAAGCAGCACTGCGTGCTGCATCGCGTCCGGGATGACGCCTTTCTGAGAGGATCGAGAATGAAATTTGGAACGGGGCAGCCGGTCAGGCGAACGGAAGATGTGCGCTTCGTGACCGGGCACGGGCAATACACCGACGATATTCGTCCGGAGAAGGTGACCCACGCAGTCGTTCTGCGCTCGCCGCACGCCCACGCCAAGCTCGGTAAGATCGATGCGACAGAAGCCTTGAAGGCGCCCGGTGTGATCGCTGTCATCACCGCCGCCGATCTTGAAGCCGCTAAAATCGGCCCGCTCCAATCAATGGGCGCGATCCCAGGCGACGGCGGCAAGATGGTGCCGCTCGCCAACACGCCGCAGCCGGTGCTCGCGAAGGATCGCGTGCGCTATGTCGGCGCGCCGGTTGCGTTTGTCATTGCAGAAACGCGTGTTCAAGCGCGCGATGCGGCCGAGCTGATCGAGGTCGATTACGAGCCGCTTGCGGCGGCAGGTACAATCGAGGCGGCGCTCAAGCCTGATGCGCCGCAAATTTGGGGCGAAGCCGCGCCAGGCAATCTTTGCTTCACCTGGGCAGTTGGCGACGAAGCCGGCGCGAAGGCCGCATTTGCGAATGCCGCGCACATCGCCGACGTCACTGTCTATCAAAATCGCGTTGCGCCGACCTCGATGGAGCCGCGCAACGCGCTCGGCGAATATGACCCGAAGGCGGATCACTACACGCTCAAGACCGGAACGCAGGGCTCGAACGGCGCGCAGCGCGTCGTCGGCGGCGTCATGGGCCTGAAGCCTGAGCAATTGCGTGTCATCACGCCGGATGTCGGCGGCGGCTTCGGCATGAAGGGCTTCGTTTATCCCGAGCAAATCCTTGTTCTGGTTGCCGCGAAGAAAGTCGGACGCCCGGTGAGCTGGCAGGCGGACCGCTCCGAAGCGTTTCTTGCTGACAGCCATGGCCGCGGCTTCGAGGGCCGTTGTCGCCTTGCGCTCGACAAAGACGGCAAGATCCTCGCGCTCAATATCGATTTCGCGGCCGACCTCGGTGCGTTCAAGCATCAATTCGGCCCGTTCATCCCGACGCTGGCCGGTGCGCGCATCTGGGGCGGCGTCTACAAGATTCCGGCCACGTTTGCACGCGTGCGCGGCGTTTACACCACCACGATGGGCGTTGATGCTTATCGCGGCGCGGGCCGGCCTGAAGGCGCTTACATGATCGAGCGCTTGATGACGGAGGCTGGGCGCATCACGGGCCTTGGTGCCGTCGAAATCCGCAAGCGCAATTTCATTCGGCCTACGGATTTTCCGTACAAGAATTGGCGCGGCATCATCTATGACTCGGGCGACTTCGCGAAGAACCTCGACGATTGTGTACGGGTCTCGCGCTTCGCCGAGTTCGAGAAGCGGCGCGCTGAAGCCAAGGCGCGTGGCAAGCTGCGCGGAATAGGCATGTCCTATTATGTCGAGATCACGGGCGCTGGGCAGGAGCGCTCTGAAGTGCGCTTTACCGACAATGGCGGCGTGTTGTTAATTGTTGGTACGCAATCGAACGGGCAGGGGCACGAGACGACATTTGCACAAATCCTTTCAGAAGAGCTCGGGATTCCGTTCGAGCAAATCACTGTCGTTCAAGGCGACACCGATATGGTGCCGATGGGTGGCGGCACGGGCGGCTCGCGCTCTGTCGTCATGACATCGGGCTCAACGCGCCTCGCAGCGGCCGGTGTCGTCGAAAAAGGCACTAAGGTTGCCGCGCATTTGCTGAATACGCAGCCATCCGACGTCAAGTTCGATAAGAGTGGCGAGGTTGGGCTGTTCCGCGCGCAGGGCTCAAACCGCACGATCAGCTTGCCGGAAGTCGCAACTGCATCACTGCGCGCGCAACTGCCGCCGGATCTGAAGAAAGTGCTCGGCGAGCACGGCATCGGTTCGTTCGGCGTTTACAACTCCGACCAGCCGACTTTGCCAAATGGCTGCCACATCGCTGAAGTCGAGATCGATGAGCAAACCGGCGTTGCGCAGCTCGTTGACTATTGGGTCGTCGATGACTTCGGCAAGGTCATCAATCCGATGGTTGTCGAGGGCCAAGTGCATGGCGGCATCGTGCAGGGCATCGGCCAGGCGCTGCTCGAACACGCGCTCTATGATGCGGAGACAGGCCAGCTCATCACCGGCTCATTCATGGACTATGCGATGCCGCGCGCATCTGATGTGCCCTACATCCATTTCCAGACCAATGAGTTTCCGCCGACATCAAATCCATTCGGATTGAAGGGTTGCGGTGAGGCGGGAACAGTCGGCGCGCTTGCTTCTGTGACGAACGCGGTGATTGATGCGCTCAAAGATTATGGCGTGACCGATATTGAGATGCCAGCAACGCCGGAAAAACTTTGGCGGCTCATTCAAGCCGGCAAGCGCGCGGCCTAGTCGCGCGCTTCAGCCCGCAGGGTGCGCAGCCGAATAATCGGCGATCGCCTTTTCAAGCTCACGCCGCGCCTCGCAGCTGCTCTTGCAAATCCGCTTAAGCTCGGTGAGCTCGATATTCGCCATATTGGGCTGGTTCTGCTTGAGATAAAGCTCGCCCAGATACTCGCGCGCCGCAGCATGATCGGGATCGATCGCGAGCGCTTGTTGGTAATAGCTGAGCGCCTGGTCGAACTGGCCTGATTCGCGATAGGAGAAGCCGAGCTCATTCATGATGTCGGGGTCTTGCGGCGACTTCTTGAGCGCCGCCAGCAAAAGCGGGATGGCACCCGCATAGTCCTGCTTCTTGATGAGCTTCATCGCCTGGCGATATTCGCTCGGCTTGCCCGCTGTCGAGCCGGTGGTGGGGACCGACCAGTCGCCGCTGGAGCCCGAGCCCGACATGGAGCCGCCGCCGCTCGGCATGGCGAGAACGCTTGCCGTAAACACGCTGACTGCGGCCGCGGCGATAAGAAGGCTCAACGGCTTTCTGCCCGGAAATGTCATGGCGAGGTTCCCTCGAAGGACGAATTGCGCCATCCTAGAAAGCGAGCCTGAACGGCAGATGACAGGGAGTGGGCAGCCGGCCCATTAACGTATCGAATCTGAACTAGCTGAGAGCCTGTCATTTGTTGTAATATTATCACGGACGGGGCTCCAAAGGGAGGGTAGTTGCGATGACGATAGAACCAGCGGTTGCTGTCGTTGCGCGAAAGCAAGTCAGCCGACGCAAGCTTCTTGATGCGGCGCGGAGCCTCTTCATCGAGCGCGGTTATCACGATACGCGTCCGCAGGACATTGCGCGTGCAGCGGGCGTAGGGCATGGCACTTTCTATTTGCACTTTGCAGATAAGCGCGAATGTTTTCTTGCATTTGTCGACGAGGCAGCGACAGAGCTGCACGATTGCGTCGTGCTGCATACCAAGGATGCGAGCGACATAGAGGGCTATGTGCGCGGCGTGTTCGAAGGTTGTCACGCCTATAATCTTGCGCACCCCAATGTGCTTGCGGCGGCGCTGGTCGATGCAACCGTCATCGGCGGCGGCGAAAGCGCGACGCCGCTGATCGATCGCTGGGCTCATGAATGGACCGAGCGGCTCGAGGAGATGGCCGAAAAGGGAATCATCTCGCTCAAGATCGATCCGCGCGTTGTCGGCCATGCGATTGTCGGCGCCTGCCATCAGGGCTTTGTCGGCGGCGCGCGCGACGGCTTGGGCTTCCACGAATTGATGGACGGCATCATTGCCTTCACGGTCAACGCGCTTGAGCGGACGAGCTAGCCGCAACGCTGCATTAACATGAGGCATGGAAGGCTTGACGCCAGCGCTTGGCGGCTGACGCGCCGCCATGCTAGCCAACACGCGCGCAGACCTGCTGGAGGCCCAATGATTGCTCGTATTTTCCGCCCCGCCAAAACGGCCATGCAATCCGGCCGCAGCAAGGCGACGGACTGGGTGCTGCAGTTCGAGCCCGATTCCCCGCGCGAGGTTGAGCCGCTGATGGGCTGGACGAGCTCATCCGACATGCTTCAGGAGGTGTGCCTTTCCTTCGAAACGAAGGAGGAGGCGATTGCCTATGCGCGGGCGAACGGCATCGCCTATCAGGTGTTCGAGCCACACGAGCGGCGCTTCAAGGCTAAGTCCTACTCCGAGAACTTTCGCCCCGACCGAAAGCGGCCCTGGAGCCATTGACCGAAGAGCATCTCAAGCCCTGGCGGCCGCTATCGCCAGAGGAAGTCGGCAAGCTCTTTACCGGCGCGCCGTTTCGCTGGTGGCTTGCGGGCGGTTATGCGATCGAGCGCTTTGTCGGTCGGCCTTTGCGCGAGCATTCCGACATTGATGTTTTGATCCTGCGCCGGGATCACATCGCCGCGCGCGACTACCTCGCCGCTTATGATTGTTGGGTCGCCGATCCTCCTGGCAAGTTGAGGCCCTGGCCGCGCGGCGTGCTGCTGAGCGATGCGGCGCATGATGTGTGGTGCCGCGTGAACGGGCTCGATGTCTGGCAATTCCAATTGATGGTCGATGAAAGCGCGGACGATAATTGGGTGTCGCGACGCGATGCGCGCATCAGATTGCCGGCCAATGAGATTGGTTTTGTGAGCGACGGAATGTCGGTGCTCGCGCCGGAGATCCAGCTCTTCTACAAAGCCAAAGCGCCGCGCGCGAAAGACGAAAGCGATTTCGCTTCAGCAGCGCCGTCGCTGAGCGATGCGCAACGCGAGCGGCTCGCCCAGCTCATCCAAATAGCCTACGGCGCAAGCCATCCCTGGCTCGCGCGGCTTTAGCTTACTCCGGCATGAAGGAGATCGTGCGCACTTCTACGCTCTCGCGCGGCGCCGCGTCTTTCGGCGATGTCGGATCGTCGAACGCCGTGTGCGCGGTAAGCTGAACGCGCGACGGATCCGAATCGAACAGCTTGAACACCAATATCTCGTCGGGCTGCATGCGCGGCGCGTAATACCAGCGGTGGCGCGGGCTGTATTGAAGATTGAATCCGTAGAGCGTGCGGTGACCCGGATCATTAAGGCCGCCGCGCACCTCGCTGTCATTGAGCTCGCTCTTGAGCACGGTTGAAGCATCGACAACGGCGAGCGGCGTGCGCTCCACGGTTTTGATCGGCCGCCACAGATTGATAAGGAAGAGGCGCCGCTTCAGCCATTTCGCGGCTTCCTCTTTGCCGAGCATCACTTCCGTCGTGTCACGCACGGTGCGGTCGCCATAGTCGACATGCGCGCCGTAAGCGGGGAGGCGCCCATCGCCGGTTTGCGGTTTGTCGGAGCGCACCATCTCTCCCCACACCAGCACTTTCTCCGCGCCCGTCACGCGCTTCACCAGCGCCTCGATCTCGCCGTAGTAGACGCGCTTGATCTCATCGGGATCGTAGAAATTCTTCACCTTGGTCGGCTCGCGGAGAAGCACAAAGCCGTTCTTGTCGATCGAAAGCTTGTCCGTGATCGGGCGCATATTCTCGATGCGCACCTTGTGCTCATCGACCGGCCAATAGGATTTTGCGCGGTCGGTCGGCACGAAGATCGACTTCTCGCCCGCAACCACATATTTGATGGCGGTCGTGACGGCGCCTTGGGCCTCGGCTTCGGCTACGCTCATTCTTGTTCCTCCCGGGGTTTGCCGCTGATTTTAAATCAGCCCGGCCCCGCGCGGTACCCCGTTAAACGCCGGATGGGCCCCTCATGCGGCCCGCGATGTCGCCGCCAGCTTTAGCTTCTTGTCCCCCTCCCTCTGGG
>JBAQHC010000559.1:0-3603 GCA_049288095.1 Alphaproteobacteria bacterium
GTGCCGGACGGCTTCTACTACGCCAGCAACACCAACCCCGAGCGCCTCGACGCACGCGGCCTCCAACAATTGCTCGCCCAATGCTTCGCTTAAAATCGCGTGTCACTGCGCCGTCCGGCGTCAATCATCTGAAGCTGCCCTACGGCCGTCACTTCATTGATGAGGATGACATCAACGCCGTTGTCAGCGTTCTGCGCGGTGATTATCTCACCACTGGACCGGCGGTGCCTGCCTTCGAAAGCGCGCTCGTCGATTATGTGGGCGCGCGCGAGGCGCTTTCGTGTTCAAGCGGCACGGCTGCGCTGCATCTCGCCGCCCTCGCCCTCGGCCTGGGGCCCGGCGACACGGTGATCGTTCCGGCAATCACCTTCCTTGCGACCGCTAACGCGGTACGTTTCGTCGGCG
This sequence comes from Alphaproteobacteria bacterium, assembly GCA_049288095.1. Taxonomy (GTDB): domain Bacteria; phylum Pseudomonadota; class Alphaproteobacteria; order CAWBKL01; family CAWBKL01; genus CAWBKL01. The sequence continues at coordinate 406 of JBAQHC010000559.1, forward strand.
CCGAAGTGATCTTTGCCGATGTCGACCCGGACACGGGGCTTATGTCGCCTGAACAGCTCAAAGCCGCGATCGCCGAGCTGCCGCCGACCGGCAAGCACGCGCTGTTCAACGTGCACTATGCCGGCCAGTGCGAGGATGTCGAGGCGATTTCGAAAATCGCCCGCCAAGCCGGGCTTATGATTGTTGACGACGCCTGTCATGCGATCGGCACCGAATACCGGACGGCCGCGGGCACGTGGCACAAGATCGGATCCAACGCGCACGCCGACCTCACCTGCTTTTCATTTCACCCGGTGAAGACGATCGCGATGGGTGAAGGCGGTGCCGTTTCGGTCAATGATCCAGCGCTTGCATCGCGCATCAAGCAATATCGTAATCACGGCGTCGAGCGAGACCCCGCGAAGTTCACGCAAGCGTTCTCGCGCGATGCCTCAGGCGCGCCGGCGCCTTGGGCCTATGAAATGCACGAGCCCGGCTTCAACTATCGGGCTAGCGATATTCATTGCGCGCTCGGTTTGAGCCAGCTCAAGAAGCTGCCGAAATTCGTGCGCGAGCGTCAATCGCTGGCCGCACTCTATGACAAGCTCCTCGAGCCATTATGGCCGATCGTTCGTCCGACCGGCCGCAGAGGCGCCGTGATCCCGGCTTGGCATCTCTACGCGGTGCTGATCGATTTCGCGCGCCTCGGCCTTACGCGCGGCGAGCTCATGACGGCGCTCAAGGAGCAAGGCATCGGCACGCAAGTGCATTACATTCCTGTGGCGCGCCAGCCTTATTATACTGCGCGATATGGGCATCAAGATCTGCCCGGTGCGGACACTTACTACCACTCATGCCTCAGCTTGCCGCTCTTCTTCGGCATGACCGAGGATGATGTCGCGCGCATCGTCGACGCCATTTCGAATCTGGCCAGAACCTAATCTGACCCCTCGCTGCTCTTCCGCTTGCGTTGCCTAGGCAGGGCGTGCCTCCGTGCCATACGGCCGGTGCCCGCTGCCGCAAATTTGTTTCTGCCCCCTGCATCCAATCGAGCGCCTCTGCGCATCTATCAGGATACGTAGCCCAATTCAGGGAAACGGATGGATCGGCAAGCGAGCCCAGCGAGCGGGGGAAACAACATGGCGAACTTGGTTGAAAAACTTCCACAATCTTCGAAATTCGCAAGCGTTACGAGACTCGGTTTGCGCTCATTCCTGGCTCTGATCGGCATGGGTTTGCTTCAGGCTCACGCAGCGCAGCCTTCCCAGGAGCTCGCCGGGCCACCGCTCTACGTGACGGAGCAAGGCAGCGCCAAAGTCTACATCCTGGGTTCGGCCGGCGGCACGGGCGACGATAGTTGGTACACGCCTGCGATCAGATCGGCATTGCTCTCGAGCAAGGAGTTTTGGCAGGAAACGCCGCCGCCGACTGCAGCGGCGCCACCTACCAACCAAGAGCAGTTTCAGAAACTCGCATTCCGCGATAGCGGCAGCCTTTTTGACGGCATGAACGAGACAGAAGCAAACCGCCTGATTAGGACGGTACAACCCTTTGGCATCACACGCGAGCAACTCGCGCGGATGCGGCCATGGTTCGCCGCTGCGCAGATTTCAATTGCACTGCAAGGCAAGTCTCAAGGGCCCGCCGGACAAACAAAGCCGCCAGAGGCGTTTCTGTCATCCATCGCCCAACAGGCGCACATCCCGATTCACTCGGAGATGGCGACGTTCGATGATTATACGCGCTTCATGGCGGGTCTCTCGGAGAAGGCGCAATACCAATACCTGTCGTTCCAGCTCGACATGTCCGAGCTTGGCGCAAGCGAGATGGCGAGCATGGATACGGCGTGGGCCAAGGGAAATGTGAGACCCTATGACGAAATGTGGGCCGGCATCCGCAAGCGCTATCCCGACATGTTTGGTGCCGTGAACACCGATCGAAACAGAGCCTGGGTCGACCGCATCAAAACCATGCTGTCGGCGGGCGGCAACCATTTCATCAGCGTCGGCCTTTTCCACACGCTTGGCCCCGATAGTATTCAAGCTCAACTTGAGCGGGGCGGATTGCCTGTTCATCGCGTAGAGACGGTTCCGGGGAGCGCCACAAGGTGAGCGCGCTCCTGGGTTCCTCAAGCTTCATGAGGTCTAGGACGGAGGCGAGCCAACCAGTCCGCGAGGCGGCACCGTTACGCGACTTGGCTTTGTTCCTGTGTGGCCCCGTCTTGATCACGTTGGCAATCGTTCTCGCGTTCAAATCTCATCCATGGCCGGTTCCGGTGGCGGTGCAAGCCAAGGGCATGGAGCCGCTGTTCTTTGGACCGGTGCTGGCTCTTGGTGCACTGGGGGTGTGGCTATCTTCACGCGCGGGATTTGCGAGCGCGCCGGCGATCACCGATGGGCCGAGTTGGCGCCGATTGCTGCTCGTGTCCGTCGCACTTGGCGTGTTCTTCGGAGCAACTGCGATTGCCTCCGACCTTATGTTCAACGTTGCACAGATAGACGCGCAGGTAATCGGCCAACCGTCGATGAACGTCGCGTTCCCGGCCTCGATTCCGCATTACACATTCGGCGCCATCATGACCGAGTGCATGACGCGCTGGGGCCCGTTCGCGATTCTCATGTGGCTGATTGGGCGCGTCGTCTTCCGAGGCCGCCATCCCCGTACTGTGTTTTGGGTGTTGGCGACACTAGCTTCCTTAATCGAGCCGATCGGTCAGGCGATAATGATGGGGAAGGATCATGTCGGCTTGGCAGTCGGCTTGGCCGCGATGATATTTGCCGGCAATCTCACCTGCGCCGAGCTTTTTCGCCGCTACGGCTGGCCTGCGCCGCTGATCGAAAGGTTGGCGCTTTATGCAGTGTGGCACGTCATCTGGCCGCTTCTCTGATTCGCCGACGATGGATGATCACTTATCGAGAAACGAAAAACCCCCGCTGGAGGCGGGGGTTGAGTTTGGGTGCGGAATGGATGGAGTTTTATTATTGCTATCTGAAGAGGGTGAGCAGGATCTGCGGTCGCGAGTTCGCGATCGCAATGGCCTGCACACCCAACTGTTGTTTGACCTGTAGGGCCTGCAATTTCGCGCTTGTCTGCGCAAGGTCGGCATCGACTAGGTTGCCTATACCGGAATTCAGTGAGTCGATGAGCTTGGAGACGAACGTCGCGTGCCCCTCGACCTTTTTCTGAGCAGAACCCAGGCGCGCCAATGCTGCGTTGACG
>JBAQHC010000560.1:0-1934 GCA_049288095.1 Alphaproteobacteria bacterium
TGCTTACAATAACCGTGCTTTTGCCTACAACCGCAAAGGCGACAAAGACCGCGCGATCGCAGATCTCAATCAGGCGATCTTGCTTAAACCGGATGACGCCGTAGCGCACAACAACCGCGGCCGCGCCTACTTCGACAAGGGCGATTATGATCACGCGATCGCCGACCTCGATCGGGCGGTTGCGCTCGATCCCAATGACACCACGACTCACAACAACCGTGGTCTCGCTTACGCCGGCAAGGGCGACTACGTCCATGCGATCGCGGATTTCAATCAGTCTATAGCGCTCGACCCCGATGACGCTCGCTCTTACGACGAAGAAGCGTGGCTGCTCGCGACTTGTCCAGATGCGAGATATCGCAACGGCGTCGAGGCCATGCGTCTCGCGTCAAAAGCGGTCCAGCTCAAGGACAATTGGCCGCACCGCGACTCCCTCGCTGCGGCCGAGGCAGAGGCCGGGCGATTTGCCGAAGCGGTAAAGGACGGGCAGAAGGCGATTGACATGGCGAAAGCGGCGAACGCTTCTGCTGCCAAACTTGCCGATTTGCAAAATCGTCTCGCGCTTTATCAGACTGGAAAGCCCTATCACGAAGAGAAGGTCACACCGACTACACAACCCATCGAAAAGCAAGCCGCCGCTCAGACCGATCTCAAATACGAAAGCCCGCGCTACGGCTGGTCGATCACCTATCCGGCCGATTGGACGCTAAACAGCTCGCAAGAGGATCATGTCGTTATCACTGCCGGCGACAAAAGCGGAATGTGCGGAATTCACTCCGCGCTGGTTCGCTTCGACACCGCCGATAAGTTCGCCGACTTCATGCTCGATTCCATGGCGAGGTCTCTATGCGAAAGTCGAGGCCTCGTGTCGGAAACTCTGTCGCGCCAGCGGATCAAGCTCCACAGCGGACAAGATGCCGTCGACGCTGTAGTCGCCGTTCGGGTTGGCGGCAGATCGCATCGATTGTTCGCGCTTGCCGATAGCATTGGGTTCGCCATCGACTGCGAATCCGAAGAGCAGAATTGGACCAATCTCGAAAAGTCATTCAACGCAATCATAGCGTCGTTTTCGTTGAAGCCGGCGCACGAAGACGTGCATCCATAGGAGCTAATCATGGGGCTTAAACCTGCTCACGAGCATCTTGTGCGGCGCCCAGTCTTGCTAGCCTCGCTAATGATTGTTGTGTCGCTCTCGCTTACTAGCGCTGCTTCTGCGGCGGCACAATCGCGCGCCTGGTTCTGGCTATCTTCCGATCAGATTCGTGCCATGCGAGACGTCGGCCCCACACACGTGCTGGTGATTAACTGGAAGAAGCATGTCGAGGTGCTGCAGTCGCCGCAGCAGGCGCAATCGCCATCTCCGCCAACCGGAGCTTCAAACGCACGCGTCAATGAGAAAGGAATACCTACCGATACTCAAGGTACACTCGTGATCGGCCCTGATTATCTGCAGATGCTCGACGCAGACGGCATGGAGCGGATCGTGGACTTCAAGTTGCGCAGGTGGATTGCGATCTCGCCGGACGGTGCCACCTTCGACAATGACGATCTGATCGCGGTTACGGACTTCGAGGACCTTGAGGCCAGGAATCGGGCATTCTTGGCCGGAATTTGGAAGGCGGCGGCCAAGGAAGGGTCAGCCGTAAGCCCCAGGCCAGCCGGGTTTCAGCAACTTCTTTTCGAGGCCGAGCTCGGCGCTACTGCTGCGCAGCTTGAGCCGATCAAAGTTGTTCTTGCGACGGCGGGCGATCAGGTGACGGCCACCTATAACGGCGAGACGATCGCGACATTTACCCGCGGGCGTCCTGCCCTAACCGAGCAACAAAGCGAAATGTTCGCAAGAGCGCTTCGCTATTTTCGGTTCATCCATCCTGCGGCCATCGACGCCGCCGAGCCGTTCAAGACGCTGCCGCTTGAGGTGTCCGGTGTTCATG
>JBAQHC010000561.1:0-1819 GCA_049288095.1 Alphaproteobacteria bacterium
AATTTGAGCTAAACGAATCTCAGGCCAGTGTTTTTAAGCGGATAGACGTCGATCTCAAAGACGGCAAGAACAATGGGTTGAGTGATGTCGAAAACTCCGTATCAGTCAAGCTGTCTCTAGACGTTGACGGAGAGATCACACTGCTCAGCTCAACGCGATATTCCTCTGTCCAGCTCCGCGCCTTCGCTGAAAATTTTGGTTGGACACAGATACACGCTCAACCGAGCCCGTTGAATGAGCATTTCGTCCAATTTCTCTTTGAAAGGAAATGATCGGAGAACTTCAGAAGCCCCGCATTCCAATTATCTCCTGGCATTTACCGCTGGCGCGCGGCGCTTTCCGCATAGCGTTCTGGCCGTTCACCTCTGATTCATATTTGGTTACGGCGCACGCATGTATGGAGGTCGCCGTGCCAAATTATATACGCGTTCCGCTTGCGCTCGACATTCTTCTCATTGTGATCGAGCAACTGGTGCCCGCTTCGCGCCAGTTTCTGCCTCTCGGTGGTGGTGAGTGTGTTCAACTCGGAATCCTGCTGTGCCTCGGCATTGTGGCGTACGAGCTCGGCGCCAAGTGGCCGTGGAATAAGTAGCGCCGTTCGCGCATCGAACTCGACGAAATCGGCTCGCCTTGCCGAATCAACACCTTGCGGCGGGCCTGTCCGGCCTTGTCGGACCGGGCTCTCGTGAACCGAGCCCGCTAATCGCTGTCTCGACCATCCGGTGATGATCACTCGCGCGCACTAGCCTGGAGCTAGCACATTGAGCGGCACGAGCGCCGCGTTGTTTTTCGTTTCGATTGCTACGGGGCTCCGCCCCTCGCGCGCGCAAGAGTGCGCGGGGGTTGCCCCGCCGCGTCCCGCGTATCCCCGAACTTCCGCCCCCGGATCAAGTGTCCGGGGTTGTGCAGTCCGGGTGATCCCCCTCGCGGGCCGCGCTCTTGCCCTTGCTAACCCCGGTCTCGCCGACGGGCAGAGGTGCAGCGCAGCGCTGCGCCGACACCTGAAAAGCGAAAGCGAGACCGAACATGGAAAAGCGAGAGGACATCTACACGCGAGTCACAAACAAGATTGTTGCCGATCTTGAAAAGGGAATTCGCACTTGGCTGAAGCCGTGGAGCGTCGAGCACACGGCCGGACGCATCACGCGGCCGTTGCGGGGCAATGGTCAGCCTTACAACGGTATCAACGTGCTGATGCTGTGGGGCGAGGCCGTCGCGAAGGGCTTTGTTTGCCCGATCTGGATGACGTACCGCCAAGCCGATGAACTCGGCGGCCATGTACGCAAGGGCGAACACGGTTCTCCTGTTGTCTATGCCGATCGCATCACGCGCACCGAGACCAACGCTAGGGGCGAGGAAGTCGAAAACGAGATTCCATTCCTGAAGGCATACACCGTCTTCAACTGTGAGCAGATTGAAGGTTTGCCGCAGCAGTTTTATCCAGCGCCGCCGGCGGCACTGCCGGTTCCGGCGCGTATCGAAGCCGCCGAGGCTTTTGCCACCGGCACCGGGGCTGAAATTCGCTTTGGTGGAAACCGGGCTTATTATTCGGTGACCAACGATTACGTGCAGTTGCCGCCGTTCGAAAGCTTCCGCGACGCGGAAAGCTATTACGCCACGCTGTTGCACGAGCTGACGCATTGGACGCGCCACGAAACGCGGCTCAATCGTGAATTCGGCCGCGAGCGTTGGGGCGATGCCGGTTACGCAGCCGAGGAGCTCGTTGCCGAGCTTGGTGCGGCTTTCCTCTGCGCAGATTTAGGCGTGACGCCTGAGATTCGGGAGGATCATGCCTCATATATCGCGACCTGGCTTGAGG
>JBAQHC010000562.1:0-5249 GCA_049288095.1 Alphaproteobacteria bacterium
CCTTGCGGTCGCCGAGCTGCTCTGCGGTTACGGGTGGATGAAACTCGACAATCACATCAAATGGGCCCGCCGCAAGTGCGCCCCACAAATGCGGCATCAAATCCATGTCGCCATACCAGGCGAAGAGCGGCCGTTTGATGCGTCCCATCGGCAAGCCGTTGAGCCTGGTATAGGTGATTGAGACAGGTTGCACGCGGCAGCGGTACGGCCGGCCCTTGCGCTTCTCATCATCGGTGAGATCAAGCTCCGCAACCGACAAAAGTGCGCTCTTGAACGGCAAGATGCCGTTGCCGTCGCTTGATGTTCCTTCGGGGAACAGCACGAGGCGATCGCCTTGCCGGAGCCGCGCTTGAATCTGATTGCGGTCGAAGAGCGCGCGCGCGCGATTATTTCTGTCGACGAAAATCGTCCGGCTCAAATCCGCACACAAGCCGAAAAACGGCCAGCGTTTCACTTCGGTCTTGGCGATAAAAGCAACTGGGCCAAGCGCGCCAAGCACAGGAATGTCGAAATAGGATGTGTGGTTGGCAGCAATGAGCAGCGGCCCTTCGCCCACCATCGTGCCGTGCGTTTCGATTCTGATGCCGAGCAGGCGGCAAAGCCATTTGAAATAGTGATGGGGGAAAGTGAGTGCTGCAGGCAGGCGCAAAAGCCGCAGCACGGCTTGAACCGGCACGACGATCAAGAGGGTCGCGAGAAAAAAGACACTCAGAATGAACGCGGCGCGGAGATGACCCATCACATGACCGAAAAGGTGCGCCTATTTCTTGGCCCGGTTGAGGGAAGTTCCGTAGAGTTCGAGCCGGTGATCGACTAGCTTGAAGCCGAGCTCTTGCGCGATGCGCTGCTGCAGCTTTTCGATGTCCTCGTTGCGGAACTCGTGCACCTCGCCGGTCTCGATATCGATCAGATGGTCGTGATGCTCGCTCGGCACTTCCTCATAGCGCGAGCGGCCGTCGCGGAAGTCGTGGCGTTCGAGGATTCCGGCCTCTTCGAACAGCCGAACAGTGCGGTAGACGGTGGCGATGGAGATATGTGGGTCGAGCGCGTGGGCGCGGCGGTGAAGCTCTTCGACATCAGGATGATCCTGTGCCGTAGACAGCACGCGCGCGATCACGCGGCGCTGCTCCGTCATGCGCAAGCCTTTCTCGATACAGGCTTTTTCAACGCGGTCCATCGTCCATCTCCCTGCCGCCGACGATTTCCGCCCACCCCGTGCCGAGGTCAATCTACCGGGTCGAGACGGGGCTCACAACCGAGCGGGCGAATAGAAGCGCGGTCTCGGCGTCTTGGCCGCGCGCATAATAGCCGCTGCGCGCGCCGATTTGCTGAAAGCCGGCTTGGCTGTAGAGCGCGCGCGCAGCCTCGTTGCTCTCGCTGACTTCGAGCAGAATGCGCACGCACCCTGCGCCGGCTGAGCGCTCGATCGCCCACTCAATGAGCCTCCGGCCGACCCCTTGGCGCCGGCTTTGCCGCGCGACGACCAAGGTCAAGACCTCGGCCTCATCGGGCGTGGTTTGGATCATGATGAAGCCTGCGGGCTCGCCGCCGGCCAGCGCAAGCGAGCCCGATCGCGCCGGATTCTCGAGCAAGCTCGTGAAGGCTTCCACCGGCCAAGGTTCATCGAACCCCTCGGCATGAAGCGCGGCAAGAATTTGCGCTTGCGCCGGCACGATCGGAATAAGTTTGATATTCGCGCTCATGACCGTGTTGGCAGTTTTGCGTCGGGTGCGCGCAAGTAAAGCGGCATCACGGGTTCAGTTGCCGCGGGACGATTGGCGGCAAGGCGCGCCAGAACATCGGCGCGCGGCAAGGCTTCTCCGGGTGCGATCTCGGCGCGCGCACCCTTTGAAGCAAGCGCCGCGCGAAGAATTTCGGCGCCGGTTCCGATGATGAAGACCTCGCCGCCGCTTGAGGCTTCCGTAATTGCTGAAGCTGCTTCGGCGGGTGTTGCAGCCATCGGTTCTAAGATTGTGGCGTCGCCTTGAAACGCTTGCACGTAAATCTCTCCGCGCCGCGCATCGAACGCCGCGACGATAATGGCCGAAGCGGGGGCTTCGGCACCCCGGGCGACGACCTCAAGTGAACTCAAACCGATCAAGGGTTTCTGTGCGGCAAGTGCAAATCCGCGCGCAGCGGAAAGGCCGATGCGCACGCCCGTGAATGTTCCCGGGCCGATCGTTACCGCGAAGCGATCAATCGACTTAAGCGAAGTATCTCCTTGCTCCGTCACGCACGCGATCTGCGAAAACAAGATCTCCGCATGGCCGCGCTCGATCAGCACGCGCTCTTCGGCGAGGAGCTTTTTGTTGCGGGCGTCATAAAGCGCAACGCTGCACGCATCGCCCGATGTATCAAGGGCGAGTATCTTCATGTTCGGCCGCTACAGCACCTTGCAGGCTTCATCGAACGAAAGCCGCGGGTGCGCAGGCGGCAAGGTCGATGGATCACCATGGCCAATGCCGCAAATGAAATTGGATTTGATTTTCGTTCCGGCGAAGAATTCCTTATCGACCCCTTCGTTCGAAAACCCGGACATCGGCGCACAATCAAGGCCAAGGGCGCGCGCCGCGACAATGAAATAGCCGCCTTGGAGCGAGCCGTTGCGCATGGCGAATGTTTCGTTCGCTTGCGGCGGAGCGCCGGCGAACATCGCCTTGGCTTGCGGACGATCGGGGAACAGTTTCGGCAGATTGTCGTAGAAGGTGAGGTCGTTGGCGATGATCGCAACGGCCGGCGCCGTCATCGACTTACTGACATTGCTTTCAACAAGATGCGGCTTCAGCCGGGCTTTGGCCTGAGGGCTCACGAGATAAAGAACGCGCGCGGGGCAGGTGTTCATGCTGGTCGGCCCGGCCGCCATAAGCTCGTAGACGGCTTGAAGGAGCGCTGAGCTTATCGGTTTGTCCTGCCAGCTATTGTAGGAACGGCCCTTGCGGAAAATGATGTCGAGGGCGGCGTCATTGACGACAGCGGTCAAGGCTTTCTCCTTAGGCGCGTGCTGGCCGGTCATCCTTCGACGGGCTCAGGATGACGAGATTTACCCCCGTCACGGTGAGCTTGTCGAACCATGACCGAAATAAGGTCTCAGTGAGAATGCTAGGCCGCTTCGACGGAGACGACCTCGGGCACATAGTGCTTGAGGAGCCGCTCGATGCCCGACTTCAAGGTCGCGGTCGAGGAGGGGCAGCCCTGGCAGCTGCCGCGCATATGGAGAAACACAGTGCCGCTGCGGGCGTCCCAGCGCTTGAAGGTGATGTCGCCGCCGTCATTGGCGACCGCCGGCCGTACGCGCGTGTTCAAAAGCTCGATGATCTGCTCGACCACCTCGGCATCCTCGCCTTCATAGGCGCCGTGATCACCGCCCTGGGGAGCAGCTCCGTCCGCGAGCAAAGGCGCCCCTGAGGTGAAATGTTCCATGATGGCGCCGAGCACAGCCGGCTTGATGTGCTGCCACTCAACGCCCGACTTGCTGACGGCGATGAAATCCGAGCCGTAAAACACCCCGTTAACACCTTTGATGCGAAACAGGCGCTGGGCTAACGGTGAGGCCTCCGCCTCCGCCTCGGACCGAAGATCGACGGGTCCCGCCGGCGAGACATCCTGACCCGGCAGGAACTTCAAAGTGTCCGGATTTGGCGTGTCTTCGGTCTGGATAAACACTTATCGGCCTCACACATAATGCTGCGTGTGCTAAGTCTACGGCAGGCTTGCACCGCTGTGAATGGAAGATGGGCCGGGTGGGCTATGAGATCAAGCGGCATTAGGCCATGAACGACGCTCCGAAACTGACGCCGGGCGAGGAAAACGAGGCGAGCATAAGCCGCTGGCTGCTCGATCATGGTGGCGCCCCGATCTCGGATGATGCGCTGTTCGAGGGGCTCTGTATCAGGCTCGCCACGGCCGGGCTCCAGATCATGCGCGCCAATCTGAGCCTGGGGGATTCGCACCCCCAGCTGTTTAGCCGCACGCTGATGTGGCGGCCCGGGCAGTCGCTGGTGGTCACCGACCACCCCTATGAGGTCCGGCTTTTGCGCGGTTACCGGGACAGCCCAGTCAGCATCATTCATCAAGGCGCGCAGGCGATCCGTCGCCGGCTCGAGGGGCCGAACCCACGCCTTGATTTTCCGATCCTTGAGGAGCTCAAGTCCGAAGGTGCGACCGAATATGTCGCGATGGCTTTGGCCTTCACCAATGGTTCGCGCCATTTCGTTTCCTTCACAACCGGCGCTCGGGGCGGCTTCGCCGTGGAAAGCCTCGCGATGCTCGACCGGCTGATGCCGCTGATCGCGCTCCGCATCGAGCTTGTCCATGCGCGCCGCGCGACCAGCACTCTCTTACGCACCTATCTTGGCTCCACGGCCGCGGAGCGCGTCGAGGCCGGCACCATCCGCCGCTCACAAGGCGAAAAGATGCGCGCGATTTTGGTGTTCGCCGATTTGCGCGCTTACACGCACATGACCGACACGCTCAGCGCAAGCGAGCTCATCGAAGTGCTCGGCCGTTATTACGAAGCGGTTGCCGAGCCGCTCGAAGCGCGCGGCGCCGACATCAACAAGCTGATCGGCGATGCGATGCTCGCACTGTTTCCGCTGCGGCCGAATGAGGATCCGCTTTATACGAACGCAACCGCCTGCACCGCCGTGCAGGGCGTGCATGAAGCGCTCGACCGCTTGCGGGCGATTCCGCAAGAGGCGCTGCCGCCGGGCGTGAGAACCTTAAGCGCGGGCTTCGGCCTTCATGTCGGCGAAGTGACATTCGGCAATGTCGGCTCGAAAAGCCGGCTCGATTTCACGATGATCGGACCGGCCGTCAACGAGGTTTCGCGCGTTCAGGATCTGACGCGCCAGCTCGCCCGGCCACTGATCGCGAGCAAAGCCTTCGCCAATCTTCCGTGTACGCTCGATTTGGAATCGCTCGGCTTCCAAGTGCTGCGCGGCTTCCGCGAGCCGCGCGAAGTCTTCGCCGTCAAAGGCCTTTAAGTGCGGTTAGACACTTGACATAACTACGGCTATGCAGTAGTATGATAAGTGATGAATTCGAGTGGGACGATGCCAAGGCGGCCGCAAATGCGGCCAAGCACGGCGTGCCCTTCGAGCTGGCGAAGGCCATATTTGGAGACCCATTCGCCATCGAGCTAATGGACGACCGGCATGATTACGGCGAAGAGCGCTGGACGATCCTCGGTATGGCCGGTAACCGCCTGTTGTTCGTGGCCTACACGATGAGGGGCGAGAGGATACGGATCA
>JBAQHC010000563.1:0-2784 GCA_049288095.1 Alphaproteobacteria bacterium
CGTGAGATCGGCCTTGCAGAGCACTGCAGCCTGCTCGGCTAGATCGTAGTTATAATTCAGGGCCCGCACTAGGAGATCGGTACTGATGGTACTGCGAATTCTGGTGACTTTATCGTAGATCGTTCGAAGCGACACAGGCCAGTCCTGATAAACGATTCCTTCGAGGTCACGCACACGACTCTCAAGCGTGCGTTTGCGGTCTTGGTCCCAGAAGAAGCGCGCATCCGAGAGGCGCGCGCGCAAGACGCGCTCATTGCCGGCGATGATGCCCTTGCCGCCATCTTTCGCGCGCAAGTTTGCGACGACACCAAAACGCGGCGCGAATTTCTTGGTCTTGGCGTCACGCAGCGAAAAATATTTCTGATGCGCGCGCATCGCGGTCGAAAGCACTTCCGGCGGTACATCCAAAAATTCTTTGTCGATCTTGCCGATCAAGACCACGGGATCCTCGACGAGCCCCGCCACCTCTTCGAGAAGTCCTACGTCCTCGATTGGCTCCAGCCCTTCAGCCGCGGCAAGGCGCGTGAGATCGCGCATGATGATCTCTTTGCGCTCAGCCCCGTCGAGCACGACATGGGCGCGCAGGAGCTGCTCCCAATAATCCTCGAACGAGGTGATGTGCAGCTGCTGGGGCGCGAGGAATCTGTGGCCATAGGTGTTGTGATTCGCGCGCAAAATGCCGTCGCCCGTGTCGATGGCGAGCGGCACCACTTTGCCGCCGAAAATGCAAAGGACGTTATGCAGCGGGCGCACCCAACGCATCGTGCTGGCGCCCCAGCGCATCGATTTCGGCCAATGGAAATTGGCGACGATCGCCGGGATGATTTCGGCGAGCACATTGACCGTGGCGCGCCCGGGCGTCTCGATCACCGCGACATAAAACTCGCCTTTGCCGTCGTTTTTCGTCTTGAGATCGGCCGTCGAGGCAAGCCCGGTCGAGCGCAAGAAGCCTTGAATTGCCGCCTCGGGCGCGCCGACACGCGGACCCTTGCGCTCATCGCGCACATCTGCGGTTTTGACCGGCAGATCGCGAATGAAGAGCGCCAGCCGCCGCGGCGTGACGAAAGCCTTCGCGTCCTTGGCTTCAAGACCCTCTTCCTTTAGTGCATCAACGACGAGCCGCTCAAGCTGCACGGCCGCGCCCGCCTGCATGCGCGCAGGGATTTCTTCGCTCAATAGCTCAAGCAGCAGCTCAGGCATTTGCTGCTCCTTCCAAAGGATTCACACGAAGACACGAAGCTGCCTTTGCGCGCGGCACGCGCGCCGTTCCTGTCATTTGCATCCAGGAAATGATCTGCGGCTTCGCCGCAAGCACAGACCTCTTCGTGTCTTTGTGTGCAATTCTCTTTCTGCGATCGGGCAAAGTGTGGAGCATCATGGCGCGGCTCCGGCGCGCTTGTCGGTGCGGCCTTGTGGCGATTCAAGCCATGCCTCTGCACACGCCTTGGCGAGCTCGCGCACGCGCCCGATATAGGCTTGCCGCTCCGTCACCGAAATAACACCGCGCGCATCGAGCAAGTTAAAGCGATGGCTCGCCTTGATGCACTGATCATAAGCCGGCAGCACCAAGCGCCAGCTCGGATGATCGGGATCGCGCCGCACCGCCTTCGACAGCAAATTCAAGCACTCCGTTTCGGCATCCGCAAAATGCTTGAACAGCATCTCAGTGTCAGCGTGCTCGAAATTGTGCGCCGAATATTCGACCTCGGATTGATGAAACACATCGCCCCAGGTGATCGCATGCGGGCTCTGCGGATCGTTGAATGCTAGATCGAACCCGACATCGACGCCCTGCACATACATTGCCAGGCGCTCAAGCCCATAAGTGATCTCACCCGACACGATCTCGCAGTCGAAGCCGCCGACGCCCTGGAAGTAAGTGAACTGGGTCACCTCCATGCCGTCGCACCAAACTTCCCAGCCGAGGCCCCAAGCGCCCAGCGTCGGGCTCTCCCAGTCGTCCTCGACAAAGCGAATGTCGTGGTTGAGGGGATCGATCCCGAGTTCCTTGAGCGAACCGAGATAGAGATCGACGATATCGGCCGGCGAGGGCTTCAGGATCACCTGATACTGGTAATAGTGCTGGAACCGGTTGGGGTTTTCGCCATAGCGCCCGTCCTTGGGCCGGCGCGAGGGCTGAACATAGGCGGCCCGCCAGGGCTTGGGGCCGAGCGCGCGCAAAGTGGTCGCCGGGTGAAAAGTGCCCGCGCCCATCTCCATGTCATAGGGCTGCAGGAGAACGCAGCCCTGCTTCGCCCAGTATTGTTGGAGCGTCAGGATGAGACCTTGAAACGATGTGTCGCGCGTCCCCGCCATAAGCCGCTCGCAATGCAAAAAAGTGCTGGAAGCTATGTCCCACGGATGGGCCGGTCAACCTAGCGGAATTGGCTAAAGCCCGAAGCGCGACCACAAGGAACGCGCCTCAAGCTGGGTGAGACCCTGCTCGGCCAAATTGGGCCCGAGAAGGTCAATGGAAGCGAGCGCCTTAAGCCCGAGCTGGCGGCGGAGGAATCCGCGCTCGGCGCTGATAGGGATGAGCTTCACCTTGGGCCCATAGCGTGCTTGAAGAACCGTTTTCATATCGCCGATGCCGTCGGCAAGCCCGAGCTCGACAGCGCGCTTTCCGGCCCAGAACTCACCGGTGAAGAGTTCGTCCCCACCCTTGAGCTTCGGCCCGCGGCTTTCCTTGACCAGCGCAATGAACTGCCGGTGCACATCAGCTTGCATCGCCTTCAGTCGCTCGACATCCGCCGCAACTTCCGGGCGAAATGGATCGAGCGCGCC